>NZ_RZSW01000910.1:0-1604 GCF_003997375.1 Mesorhizobium sp. M5C.F.Ca.IN.020.29.1.1
CCTTAGGGGGCCACCGCCTGTTCCATACTCCTCGTTCAGGTCGAGCAGAAAGTGCCCGAACACCATGCTTCTATCGAGATCGACAACGATGACAAGAAGGGTATTGAAGCGGCCGGTGCCTATCAGCACCTGATCGAACCGGTTTCGCGCGTCCCGATAGACGTGGCGAACGTCGTTCAAATAGGGCAGACCGATCTTATCCAGATCTAGCGCGTCGACATACGGCCATATGTCCATGGCAGCCTGCGCCGTGGCGGTGACGTCCGCCATAGGCTCTGCAAAGCAAGCCTTGAACTCGTCTTCCCGAAGTCTGCGAATGGCGACCATCACGCACTCTAGATGTTGGTCGAGAATGTCCGCAATCGACCTTGTTACCCGTTCACCGTCCCGGCCGCCCGGTCTTGCCGGGCCGGCGCTTTTCACGGCGGGCGTCGGCTGGATCTTCGTATGAGCCGATGCCGGCACGTTCGCGCTTGACTGGCTTGTCACCCTCAACAGGTTTTTCAGTCCGCCGCACCGTCATCTCGTCCAGCGAGTTCTTCTTGAACAGCGGCTTGGTCGGCTCGCCGGGGATGCCGAAATCGGAACCGTGCGCCTCCTCGGCCGACTGTTTTTTGAACAGCGAGCGCGATACCGCGCCAGCGGGGGTCGGCATGTCGGTGCCCGGGCCCATGGCGTCGAGCGAAGGCTTTGCGAAGAGCGGCTTCTTGACCGGCACCGCACCGTCGGCGCCCATCTCGTCGAGATGCGGCTTGCGGAAGAGACTCTTGCCGTCATTGTCGACCGTGCGGTGGATGGCGCGGCCTTTGTTGTGCTTGCCCTTTTCGCGGCCCGAGACCGGGCTTTCCATGTCGGCATATTTGGCCAGCGGATCGTCGGAGATGGACAGCTCCATCTCGCGCAGCCGCTTGATCTCGTCGCGGATGCGGGCCGCCTTCTCGAAGTCGAGGTTGGCAGCGGCGTCACGCATCTGCTTGTCCATCGCGTCGAGATGGGCTTTCAGATTGTTGCCCATCATCGCGCCGGCGCTATCGGTGAACTGCGAGATGTCGGCGCGGACGTGGTCCTTTTCGTAGACCGAGTCCAGGATGTCGGAGATGCGCGACTTGACCGATTCCGGGGTGATGCCGTTGGCCGCGTTCCACTCCATCTGCTTCTCGCGACGGCGGTTGGTCTCGGCCATCGCCCGTTCCATCGAGCCGGTGACCTGGTCGGCGTAGAGGATGACCTTGCCGTCGACATTGCGCGCGGCGCGGCCGATGGTCTGGATCAGCGACGTTTCGGAGCGCAGGAAGCCCTCCTTGTCTGCATCGAGAATGGCAACGAAGCCGCATTCGGGGATGTCGAGGCCTTCGCGCAAAAGGTTGATGCCGACCAGCACGTCGAAGGCGCCGAGACGCAGATCGCGCAGGATCTCGATGCGCTCCAGCGTGTCGATGTCGGAGTGCATGTAGCGGACGCGAATGCCCTGCTCGTGCAAATATTCGGTCAGGTCCTCGGCCATGCGCTTGGTCAGCACGGTGACCAGCGTGCGGTAGCCGGCCTTGGTGGTCTCGCGGCTTTCGCCGACGACATCGTCGACCTGGGTCTTGGCCGGGCGCCCC
>NZ_RZSW01000911.1:0-1604 GCF_003997375.1 Mesorhizobium sp. M5C.F.Ca.IN.020.29.1.1
GTTCTGGATCAGGAACTCGCTGCAGCGTTGCAGGAATTCGGCAACAACCTGAATATCAGGGTCAACATCAGTCCTGCGGTGAAGGGGCGAATTCGCGGACGTATGCCTGATTTGCCACCGCGCGCGTTCCTCGACCGCTTGACGAACCTTTACGGTCTCCAATGGTACTATGACGGCCTTGTGCTCTATGTGTCTGCTGCACAAGAATCGCAAACTCGAATGCTTTTGATGACGTCGATTCGCTTCGATGCGTTCAAGGGGGCTCTCGACAAGCTTGATATCTCCGACGAGCGCTATGTGGTCAAACCCGTGCCAGGCAATGGCCTCGTCTTCGTTTCCGGTCCACCGCGCTTCGTCGCACTCGTGGAGCAGACCTTTAACGGCTTGGTGGCGGAGGCGCAGGCGCAGACTCACATAGCGGCCACGCCAAAAGAATCAGTGCTGATCTTGTTTCGCGGCTCCTCCACTACGGTCGTTCGCGACGGACGACCGGATGCTTCTTATTCTTCTGACATCCCACAACAGGATAGCGTTGGCGGGAAGCCTGAGCTGGGCAAGAAATGAACATTGAGGATTTGCCGCAGCTCTGAAGAACATGACTGCGGCTACCCCTTTGTGAACTCTTCGCAAACTCGTCAGTTTCTCGAAAGCTAATCCGCTCATGATGAGTCCCGGCAGCTCTCGCGGTGACTCCGGCCATTGTGTTGGACCGAACCTTGGAGCCGGCCCGGAACACAGCAATTGAAGGCAGGGCAGGCGCATTCGTGACCTGCCGACGCTTGGAATTGTCGAATTTTGTGAAACGCAAGGGATCTTCTGTCGGGGTCTCTTGTGGGGATTTCAACGTCACGTCTGAGGATGCACAATGTCGGCCAGCAATCTTTCAACTTTCTACCGCTCAAATTCGCTACAGTCCGCAAGGGGTTGGCCGGGCCTGAAAGTTTCCCATTTTGCGACCCAGCATCAGCAAAGTGCATCGTGCTTCGAAGCGATGCTGTCCACTTGTGTGCTGGCAAACAAGCCCGGCTCTTTCGCGCAAGGGGATCTGCCAACGTCGAATCTTGATTCGACAATGGATAAATTGCGGCAGGACCCTTTGGGCCATCTGGCACCGGATGTCGAATCGACATTGAAGGGCTTGGAGCAACACCCACTGGATCTGCTGCCGCCACATATGAGGGCGGCTCTCAAGGAGGACCAATCGCAACGCTCCAAGGCGACTGAAGCCCAACATCTGCTCCGCGTCACCCCGAAGATCGAGCCGGCTCCCAGGCCGAGCCCCGGAATCACGTGGAACGGTGGGTCGCTGACCACGGCTGAGTTGCAGATTGTTGCGGTACTCAACCGTCACAAGGACCAATGCCCGCTTAGTTGGAAGTCGTTGACCGAGAAAGCCAATGATCCCTCTACGCCACCGGATCTGAAAGCGGCGATCAAGGGACTGCAGCAGGATTCGGGACTTTTTTATGCGATTGGCTCGCAGGGCGACGGCCGCTGTGGAGGCAAGATCAACGCCAAGGACTTGGCCGGATTTTCAAACCACCACCCACAAGTTGCTGCATTTCAGGAAGCCCAAGCGCAAAGCTACGAGCAGAACTACATAC
>NZ_RZSW01000912.1:0-1593 GCF_003997375.1 Mesorhizobium sp. M5C.F.Ca.IN.020.29.1.1
ATCCGTCGAAATGCCGGCCTGCTCGCACGCGAACATGGTTCCGGTCCGCCCCCAGCCGGTCATCACCTCATCGGCGATGAACAGCGTGCCCGAGGCTTCGGCAATCTTCTTCAATTCGGCCAGAATCCATGCCGGATACATGAGCATGCCGCCGGCGCCCAGCACGAGCGGCTCGACGATCAGGGCGGCAACGCCTCGGTCGCGGGAGACCGCCTCGAACCGATCCAGTGTTTCCTGCTCGCGCCCGGCGGCTGGAAAGGGAATGGTGTCGACCTCGAACAGGAGCGGCTCGTAGGCGGCGTTGAAGACGCCACGGGCGCCAACGCTCATCGCGCCGATCGTGTCGCCGTGGTAGCTCGATTCCATCACGACGATGCGCGAGCGGGGCGCGCCAATGTTGCGAAAGTAGCCCAGCGCCATTTTGAGAGCCACTTCGACGCTGGTCGAGCCGCTGTCGGAATAGAACACCCAGTCGAGGCTCGCGGGCGTCATTTCGACCAGCGCCGATGCCAGTTGCTCGGCCGGCTCATGGGTCAGTCCGGCGAAGATCACCTGGTCCAAAGTCTCGGTCGCGTTCCGGATCGCGTCCATGATCTTCGGATGGCGATGGCCGTGGGTAACCACCCACCAGGACGAAATGGCGTCGAGAATGCGCCTTCCGTCCGCCGTTTCCAGATAGGCGCCCCCGGTCCGCGCAATCGACGGCATGGTCGGTTCGACTGCATGCTGGGTGAAGGGATGCCAGACCGCCGAGCGGTTCATTCTGCGACCTCATCGAACGCCGCCATGTTGAAGTATGACGTCATGGCCGAGCGCAGGCTCCCGGCCGTCAGCGGGTGGAGCAAGGGCAGGCGGCCGAGGACACGCACCTGGCCGGTTCCAGCGATAGTGCACTCGGTGTCAGGCATAGCCTCGCCGACAAAGGCCACGCCGAGCAGCGGGATGTCCCGGCGGCGCAGCGCCTCGATCGACAGCAGCGTGTGGTTGATGGTGCCGAGCGAGGTGCGCGCGCAAAGCACCACCGGCGCCTGCCAGCGGGCGAAGACGTCGATGAACAGGGTCTTGCGGGTGAGCGGCACCATCAGGCCGCCGGCGCCTTCCACGATCAAGGGACATTCGATTTCGGGCAAAACGAGGCTGTCGTGGTCGATCGTCACGCCCTCGAGCTCGGCGGCACGATGCGGCGACAGCGGCCGCGTCAGGCGCCAGGCTTCAGGCAGGATCCGCTCGGGCGTCAGTTCGCCGAGCCGCGCAACCGTCTGGCTGTCCGTTTCGCCGTCAAGGCCCGACTGCACGGGTTTCCAGTAGGCCCCGCCCAGCAGGCCGGCGAGGCCGGCCGCGACAACTGTCTTGCCGATTCCGGTATCAGTGCCCGTGATGATGATGCGTTTGGTCATGTCGAGGCCAGCACCTCGGCAAGTGCCTCGACCATCGTGGAAATGTCGGCTTCGTCCACGTTGAGCGTCAGCGAAATACGCAGGCGCGATGTGCCCTCGGGCACTGTCGGCGGGCGAATGCCGCGTATGTCGAAGCCGCGGGCCTGCAGGGCCGCCGGCACCGCCCTGGTGGGGGTATTGTCGCCGACAATGACCG
>NZ_RZSW01000913.1:0-1591 GCF_003997375.1 Mesorhizobium sp. M5C.F.Ca.IN.020.29.1.1
GTTCACACTCACGCTGCACTTGGGGGCCGACCGATGTCGGCTGCTAAGCCGCTGACATCGGCCGGCTGCTCTATTCATACCAACGACACGGATGCAGCTGCCTTCCGCGGCTTCGGCGTGCTGCCGTCCAACCCCATATACATGCTCTCATCACGCCGCATTGCTTCGAAGCGGCGCGGCTGCCCCTCGATCGCGGCAAGGCAGTCAACGCAAGCATCATAGAAGCAGCGCTCATGCTGGTAGAACGGGGCTCCGGCTATATGCGGCGTTGGCAGTACGTTGGGATAGAAGCGGAATGGCGCGTCCGAGGGCACCGGCTCGGCGCCGAAGACATCGATCGCAGCCCTGAGGCCGCGGTTGTTGACCGCATCCCACAGCGCAGGTTCATCGACCACGGCCATGCGGCTCACGAGTACAAACAGGCCGCCGATGGGCAGAGCGTTGAAGACTGACTTGCCGATAGCCCGTAGCGAGGATTTCAGGGGTGGAATGCCTACGACGAAGATCTCCGAGGCGGCTGCGAGCTCCTCGAGTGAGGCCGTGTATGTCAACCCATGCTGTTCCGCCCGAGACGGGTCGAGCGTCGGGGCGTAGCTAGCCACCTGGCAGCCGAAACCGCTGATCAACTGGTGATACCGCCTGTTGATGGCGCCATAGCCGGCCAGCCCGACCTTTTTGCCAGCGAGATCGCCATGGATATAGGCTAACCGATCAATCTCAGATTCCTTCCAGCCGCCCGCTCTCATGAGTGCAATTGCCGTCGGAATGTCGCGCAACAGATTGAGAGTTTGAGCCACTGCAAATTCCGCAATGCTCGGCGACATCGAGCGCGAAGTCTCGATCAAGACGATCCCGCGCTCGGTGAGTGCGTCGACCGAAACGAAACTAGAGAAGCGATTGTCGTAGGTTACCCCGATTGCCCGTAGACGAGACGCGCGGTCGAGCAAAGCGTGATCCAAGGTGATGTCAGGCAGCGACCAGGGAGAAACGAGCAGAATATCCGCATCGATCAAAGCCGAAAGCAATTCGTCACGCCACGAGGGATTGCGAAGCGATAGCGTGGTGGTGGTCCCTTTGGTCTCCAGTAGGGCGGCGCCACGTTTGATCCATTCCAAGCTCAACGGGTGATCGGAAAGAATGACACTCTTCAAGTTGCTCGCGACCATTTCGATAGGCTCCTTCTTTGGTAGCATTCTTGGGTGTAGTCGAAAACCGACATGCACCTCGATAAGAGATGATGTGGCTCAGGCTGAGCGCTAGCCCGCCCGGGCCGTGATGAGACCCACTCAGCTGGCTTAAGGGTGGGCAGGCTCCGAGCGTGCCTAGTAGACGGCGAGCGTCGGCACCGTCTCGGGTGACCGCGGGGTGCTCATGATGCTGGCTGTGGCATCCCGCACGTTTGCCTCGGTTCGCTGGCGCTCCGTCTGATTTGCAAGATCCACCACCCTTTGCAGGTTCGCCGCGTACCTAAAGCCTGGTTCGACGCTCTTTCCGGTCTTCACAGCTGCGACGAAGCACGAGTAGATGTTCGTCGCCAACTCGTCGACGGCAATCTCCCTCCACACTCCGCTTGGGATGTCCTCTCCTACAC
>NZ_RZSW01000914.1:0-1589 GCF_003997375.1 Mesorhizobium sp. M5C.F.Ca.IN.020.29.1.1
ATTTGATATCATTTGGCTTTTCTGGTTGTCACCGTTACAGTCTCCTTGGTGGGGGCTCCGGAAATTCGCCGGCCAGGATGCTGCAAATCGAAGAAGGAACCCCTCATGTCGGAAGCCGGCAAACGCAATCCCGCATGGGCGATCGATCGGATCGGCCTAAAGACCACGGCCGCGGTGCGCTATAATTTCGGCGAAGCCGCCCTTTACGAGGAAGCGGTACGCCGCGGCGAGGCCCGGCTCACCGCGCATGGCGCACTGGTCGCCGAGACCGGGCAGCACACCGGCCGCTCGCCCAAGGACAAATTCGTCGTGCGCGACGAGACCACCGGGCCGCATGTATGGTGGGACAACAACAAGGCGATGTCGTCGGCCCAGTTCGAAACGCTGCTCGCCGATTTTCGCGCCCATGCAGCAGACAAGGATCTTTATGTGCAGGACCTGGTCGGCGGCGCCGATGAGGACTTGAAGCTGACGACCAGGGTTGTCACGGAGCTTGCCTGGCACTCCTTGTTCATCCGCAATCTGCTCATTCGCCCGGAAGCCGCCGAGCTCGAGCATTTTGTGCCTGACATGACGATCATCGACCTTCCGTCGTTCCGCGCCGATCCGGTTCGCCACGGCACCCGCACCGAAACGGTGATCGCCGTCGATCTGTCGCGCATGATCGTGCTGATCGGCGGCACCTCCTATGCCGGCGAAATGAAGAAGTCGGTGTTCACCGTGCTCAACTATCTGTTGCCGGCCAAGGGCGTGATGCCGATGCATTGCTCGGCCAATGAAGGCGCCGGCGGAGATGCGGCCATCTTCTTCGGCCTCTCGGGAACCGGCAAGACGACACTGTCGGCCGATCCGTCGCGCACGCTGGTCGGCGACGACGAGCACGGCTGGGGTCCGCATGGCATCTTCAATTTCGAAGGCGGCTGCTATGCCAAGACGATAAAGCTTTCGGCAGAAGCCGAGCCGGAGATCTTCGCCACCACCCAACGCTTCGGCACGGTGCTGGAGAATGTAGTGCTAGATGCGGGCCGCGTGCCGGATTTCGACGACGGCAGTCTCACTGAAAGCACGCGCTGCGCCTATCCGCTCCACTTCATCCCCAACGCCAGCAAGACGGGCCGCGCCGGTCACCCGAAAAACATCATCATGCTGACCGCCGACGCATTCGGCGTGATGCCGCCGATCGCACGGCTGACCCCGGCGCAGGCGATGTACCATTTCCTCTCCGGCTACACCGCAAAGGTGGCTGGGACCGAAAAGGGCGTCACCGAACCCGAAGCGACGTTTTCGACCTGTTTCGGCGCACCGTTCATGCCGCGCCATCCGTCGGAATACGGCAATCTGCTGCGCGAACTGATCGCCCATCACGGTGTCGATTGCTGGCTGGTCAACACCGGCTGGACCGGCGGCGCGTACGGCACCGGCAAGCGGATGCCGATCAAGGCGACGCGAGCGCTGCTTGCCGCGGCACTCGACGGCTCGCTGAAGACGGCCGACTACCGCACCGACGCGAATTTTGGGTTCGATGTGCCGGTGGCGGTTGCGGGCGTCGAGCGCGCCATTCTCGATCCGAGATCGACATGGGCCGATAC
>NZ_RZSW01000915.1:0-1581 GCF_003997375.1 Mesorhizobium sp. M5C.F.Ca.IN.020.29.1.1
CATGGGTTCGCAACTCGGTCGCCATCGACCGCGGCGCCGACATGAAACGGGAACTCGAAGAGCGGGGACTGGTATCATGAGGCCGGACGGGTTTCGTGAAGCGCCGGTTGCCATCGTCGGCGGCAGTGGCTTCATCGGCTCGAACCTCGCCGACAGCCTGCTGTCGGATGGGGTGCCGGTGCTGGTCATCGACAATCTCAGCCGCCCGGGCGTCGATCAGAACCTGGCTTGGCTGGCGCAGAAGCACGGCAATAAACTTGCCGTGGAGACTGTGGATGTCCGGGACGGAGACGTGCTGGCGCCGCTTTTGGCGCATTCCAAAGCGATATTCCATCTCGCCGCACAGACCGCCGTCACCACAAGCCTCGTCCAGCCAAGTGAAGATTTCGACATCAATCTTCGCGGAACCTTCAACGTCCTGGAAGCGGCTCGCCGGAGCGGCAGACGCATTCCCGTGATCTTCGCCAGCACGAACAAGGTCTATGGCGGCCTGCCGGATGTCACAGTCCGCGAAGAGGACGATCGGTGCGTACCCTGCGACGCCGGCATCCGCGCCAACGGCATAGACGAGACCTGCGGTCTGGATTTCTGCACGCCCTATGGCTGCTCCAAAGGCGCGGCGGATCAATACGTGCTCGACTATGCCAAGTCGTACGATCTGCCGACCGCGGTCCTGCGCATGAGCTGCATCTACGGCCCGCGCCAGTTCGGTACGGAGGACCAGGGCTGGGTCGCCCATTTTCTGCTTAGCGCGCTTTCCGGCCGGCCGATCACGATCTACGGCAACGGCAAGCAGGTGCGCGATATCCTCCATGTCTCCGATGCTGTTGCGGCCTATCGCGGGGTACTTGCCCGGATCGAGGATATCAAGGGGCAAGCATTCAACCTCGGTGGCGGTCCGGGCAACGCCGTCAGCCTGCGCATGCTGCTCAAGCAGATCGGCGAGCTGACCGGGCGGAACCTCTCGATCCGCTACGACCGGGAACGCACCGGCGACCAGCCATTCTTTGTCGCCGACACCCGCAAGATAGAAGTGACGCTCGGCTGGAAAGCGCATGTGTCCTGGCGCGACGGCGTCCGTGATCTGGCCGATTGGCTCCAGCGTCATCGCCTCGAGCCTGAACCAGCGAGGTACGTTGCATGAAAGTCGCCCTGGTCAATCCGTCCTGGACCTACGAGGACAGCATCTATTTCGGCTGCCGCCAGCCACATCTGCCGCTGGAACTGGGCTACTCGAAAGCCTTGCTGGAGGCCGACGGCCATCAGGTGCTGATGCTGGACGGGCAAATCCAGAAGCTGGACAACGCAGCACTTGCCGATCGCGTCGCCGCTTTCGCTCCGGCCATGACCGTTGTCAGCACGGCGCCGACCTATTTGTTCTGGCGCTGCGCGCCGCCCGAGCTGCGCGTGCCTGCCGAGTTCCTCAACAGCCTTGCCGGGCGCGGCGGGCGCACCGTGGCTGTCGGACCGCACGGTTCGGCGACGCCGGCGCCAACGCTGCGCAAGCTTGGCGTCGATGTCGTCGTGCGCGGCGAATGCGAGGAGGTCGTCGCCGAACTCGCCCGCCGCGCCCGGCAAGGC
>NZ_RZSW01000916.1:0-1576 GCF_003997375.1 Mesorhizobium sp. M5C.F.Ca.IN.020.29.1.1
GCACTGGCGCTCGGCGGCTATGTCTTCACCCGCTACGGCAAAAAGCCCGGCAAGGCGCTGCGTTTTTCGCTGCCGTCCGGCGCCGACGCGGCGCGTGTTCGCCGCATCGCCGATGGCGTCTTCCTGACACGCGATCTGGTCAACACGCCGACCAGCGACATGGGACCGGACGAGCTGGAGAAGGCGGTTCGGACGCTGGCCGGGAGGCACAAGGCCGAAATGTCGGTGACCAAGGGCGACGAGCTGCTTAAGAAGAATTTCCCGATGATCCATGCGGTCGGCCGCGCATCGGTCGGCGCGCCGCGTCTGATTGACATGATTTGGGGGCCGAAGAACGCCCCGAAGGTGACGCTGGTCGGCAAGGGCGTCTGCTTCGACACCGGTGGTCTCGACATCAAGCCGTCCTCGGGCATGCTCTTGATGAAGAAGGATATGGGTGGCGCCGCCAACGTCCTGGGGCTCGCCTCAATGATCATGGCCGCCGGGCTGAAGATCCGGCTGCGTGTGCTGATCCCCGCCGTCGAGAATTCGATTGCCGGCAACGCCTTCCGGCCTGGCGACGTGCTGGTGAGCCGCAAGGGCACCACCGTCGAGATCGGCAACACCGATGCCGAGGGACGGCTGGTGCTGGCGGATGCGTTGGCGCTGGCCGACGACGACGAGCCGCAACTGCTGATCGACATGGCGACCTTGACGGGGGCTGCTCGCGTCGCGCTCGGCCCCGACCTGCCGCCTTTCTACACCGGCGATGAAGCGCTGGCGTGCGAACTGGCGACTGCGTCCGCCGCGGTCGAGGATCCGCTATGGCGCATGCCGTTGTGGAAGCCCTATGACGCAAAGCTGTCGTCGAAGATCGCCGACATCAACAACGTCACGTCAGACGGATTCGCCGGCTCGATCACCGCAGCGCTGTTCCTCAAGCGCTTCGTCGAGAAGACCGCCGCCTGGGCGCATTTCGACATCTTCGCCTGGAACCCATCCGATCGTCCGTATGGTCTCGCCGGCGGCGAGGCGCAAGGCATCCGAGCGCTGGAAAGGGTTATCTCGAAACGCCACGCCTGACGGTTCCGGTCCTACAGGAAGGTCTCAAGACTGAAACGGAACCGAAACAATTTGCCGTCATTCTGGTCGGATGTCGATTTCCATGCGCCCGAGCCAGGCCTTGCGACTGTGGCAGCAGGTGATGCTGTCCCAGGTGCGCGACGATATGCCCGACCTTACCATGCGCCAGACGGCAATCCTGTTTACGATCTATCTCGACCCGCCGCCGCACACGGTGCGCGGGCTCGCCGCCCGGCTCAATGTTACCAAGCCGGTGATCACCCGCGCGCTCGACACGATGGGCGCACTGAAGCTGGTTTCGCGCCATCGCGACGAACTCGACAAACGCAACGTGTTGGTCAAGCGCACCGTCGAAGGTGCTCTCTTTGTCGAGCGCTTCGGCGATGTTATCATCGCCAAGGCCCAGGAATTGCCCATTTGACCGAACTGTCCTTCTGAACGAGTTGCCGATTTGACCGCCAGGGATGCCCGCCTTCACGCCTTCCGTTCCGATCTCGCCGATGCCAGGCTGAAA
>NZ_RZSW01000917.1:0-1561 GCF_003997375.1 Mesorhizobium sp. M5C.F.Ca.IN.020.29.1.1
TCCCCCTCCCCCCTGTGGGGAGGGGCCCGGGGTGGGGGTAGCCTCGGTGGCTTTCGCCTCACCTCCCGACGATTCCGCAGCGGCCTTCACATTGCCTTCGCCGGCCACCTTCAATCTGACGATGGGCGAGCCGATCGCCACCGTGTCGCCGATCTCCGCACCGAGCCAGACGATCTCGCCGTCAACGGGCGAGGGAATCTCGACCGTCGCCTTGTCGGTCATGACGGCGGCCAGCACCGCGTCCTCGCGCACGAGATCGCCGACCTTGACCTGCCATTCGACCAGCTCGGCCTCGGCGACGCCTTCGCCGACATCGGGCAGCTTGATCACATATTCGCCCATCGTCGTCAGGCCTCCCCCTTTTAGGCTTCCATCGTTTCAACGAGCGCGCGGCCGAGCCTAGCGGGACCGGGAAAATAGTCCCACTCCTGCGCGTGCGGATAGGGCGTGTCCCAGCCGGCGACCCGCGCCACCGGCGCTTCCAGATGGTAGAAGCAGTTCTCCTGCACCAGGGCCGACAGCTCGGCGCCGTACCCGGATGTCAGCGTCGCCTCGTGCACGATCACGCAGCGGCCCGTCTTTTTCACCGAGCCGACGATCGTCTCGAGATCGAGCGGCAGCAGCGTCCTCAGATCGATGATCTCGGCGTCGATGCCGGTCTCCTCGGCCGCCGCCTCGGCGACATAAACCATGGTGCCATAGGCGAGCACGGTGACAGCGGCACCCGGCCGGCGGATCACCGCCTTGCCGAGCGGGACCGTGTAGTGGCCGTCGGCGACCTCGCCAAGTTCATGCTTCGACCACGGCGTCACCGGGCGCTCGTGGTGGCCGTCGAAGGGCCCGTTGTAGAGCCGCTTCGGCTCCAGGAAGATCACCGGGTCGGGATCCTCGATCGCCGCAATCAAGAGACCCTTGGCGTCATGCGGATTGGACGGCACCACGACCTTCAGGCCGGAGACATGGGTGAACAGCGCCTCCGGACTCTGGCTGTGGGTCTGGCCGCCAAAAATGCCGCCGCCGGTTGGCATCCTGACCACGATCGGACAGGTAAAGTCGCCATTCGACCGGTAGCGCAGCCGCGCCGCTTCCGAGACAATCTGGTCATAGGCCGGATAGACATAGTCGGCGAACTGGACTTCGACGCAAGGTTTCAGGCCGTAAGCGGCCATGCCGATGGCCGAGCCGACGATGCCGGATTCGCTGATCGGCGCATCGAAGCAGCGGCTCTTGCCGTATTTGGCCTGCAGGCCTTGCGTGCAGCGGAAGACGCCGCCGAAAAAGCCGACATCCTCGCCGAACACGATGACGCGTTCGTCGCGGGCCATCGACACGTCCATGGCGTCGCGGATCGCCTCGATCATTGTCCGTCTTGGCATGATCAGACCCCGGCCTGCTGGCGTTGGCGCCTGAGATGCGGCGGCATCTCGGCATAGACGCCCTCGAACATGTCACGCGCCGAAGGCTTGCCGCCGGCATGCAGCGTGCCATGGCGCTCGGCCTCCCTCGGCGCCGCGATATCTATTTCGAGGATCTCTGCTTCGGCCTGGGTGTGGAGCACGTC
>NZ_RZSW01000918.1:0-1558 GCF_003997375.1 Mesorhizobium sp. M5C.F.Ca.IN.020.29.1.1
GGTCGAGATAGGCCAGATTGCCGCCGATCAGGCCGAGAAGCTCTTGAAGGCGAAGCACGGATCGGTGAAAGGCAAGATCCTCCAGGTGCTCGGCGATCCCGGCGACCCCTACACGCTCGACATCCAGAAGGGTTTCGAGGAGAAGATGAAGGCGTTCCCGGACGTCAAGATCATCTCGGTTCCGGCCATGCAATGGGAAGCCAGCAATGCCGGCACCATCGTTGCCGACCAGATGCTCGCCAACCCGGATATCGACCTGATCTTCAGCCACGCCGCGCATCTCTCGGTCGCTGCCGTCGCCTCGCTCGAGGCCGCGGGCAAGAAACCGGGCGACGTTATGCTAATGAGCTCGAATGGCGCGCCGGTCGGCCTTGACCTGATCCGCAAGGGCTGGCTCAACGTCGAGGTCGAGCAGCCGCTCTACGCTCAGGCCGCCGCCGTCGCCATGTTTATGGACAAGGTCGTCAACAAGCAGCAGATCAAGCCGGGAGAGTACGACGTGCTCGGCCTGAAGTCGACCGTGACCAAGGAAGCCTGGGGGCCGAACATCAAGATCCCCGGCGCTGCGATCACCAAGGAAAATGTCGATAACCCGGCCTTCTGGGGCAATATGAAGCCGCCTTCGGACACGGTGAAGCCGGTCGAATAGCAAAGTCGCCTTGGGCTTCGGGCCACGCTGGCCCGGAGCCCACCACTGCAGCCCGGCGCGTCCGAACGGAGGCGCGAGGAACGCTGCAGCAATTTCAATCCGCGCGGTTCCCGAAAACCGAATTGGTTTCGGATCATGCGCCAGCTGGATCAGCACATGAATCCCCGCACGCGCCACGCCCTCGAGTTCGCCCTCGATAACCTCGTCTGGTTCATGCTGGTCTTCGTGCTGGTGGTCTTCTCCATCTTTATTCCGAACTACTTCCAACTGGGCATCTTCGCCAACATCGTAGAGGCGTCGAGCGTGCTTGGCGTCATGTCGATCGGCCTGGCGCTGGTCATCATCACCGGACATATGGACCTGTCGGTCGAATCCGTGGCGGCGCTCGGCGCCATGGCGGTCGGTATCCTGTTCTGCTCGGCGGGCATCGGCCTTGGCGTTCAATTACAGCCGGAATGGCTGATGGTTCCGGTTTCGCTGCTGCTTGCCCTAGTTGTCGGCGGCATCATAGGCTCCATCAACGGCTATTTGGTCGTGAACGTGAAGATGAGTGCCTTCATCATCACGCTCGCGTCCTACATCTGGGTGCGCGGCCTTGTGCTGGTCATTTCCGGCGGCCGCTCTGCGCAAGACCTTGCGCCGGCGATCCGCTGGTTCGGCATTCAGCGCCTCCTTGGCCTGCCCCTCACCGCCTGGATCGCCATTTCGTGTTTCGTAGTCTTCTCGCTGATCATGGCCAAGACACCCTTCGGACGGCATCTCGTCATGATCGGCGGCAACGAGACTGCAACCTTCCGAGCCGGCATCCGCGTCAACCGCAACCTTGTTGTTGCCTTTGTTCTCGCTGGCGCCATCGCCGGCCTTGCCGGCTGGCTGCTGGCGATCCGCACCTCGGGCGCCACCGCCAAT
>NZ_RZSW01000919.1:0-1554 GCF_003997375.1 Mesorhizobium sp. M5C.F.Ca.IN.020.29.1.1
GTTCACAATGACCAGAGCTATTAGCAAAAACGCAAACCGCCGGCCCAAGGCCGGCGGCATAAACAAATCGATACACCAACTCAATTCGGGATACGCGAACTCAAACGGGTAACTTTGACTGGCAGCCTGTATCCTACATCGCGCCCGCCTCGTCCTCGAAACCATCGTCTCCGCCTTCGGAACCGCCATTTTCGAGGAATTTCTCGGCGATCAGCCCGGCATTCTGCCTCAGCGCCAGCTCGATCTCGCGTGCCGTGTCGGGATTGTCGCGCAGGAACAGTTTTGCGTTCTCGCGGCCCTGGCCGAGACGCTGCGAATTATAGGAGAACCAGGCGCCCGACTTCTCGACCACGCCGGCCTTGACGCCGAGGTCGACCAGCTCGCCGGTCTTGGACACGCCCTCGCCATACATGATGTCGAACTCGACCACCTTGAAGGGCGGCGCCAGCTTGTTCTTGACCACCTTGACGCGGGTCTGGTTGCCGACGACCTCGTCGCGGTCCTTGACCGAGCCGATGCGGCGAATGTCGAGGCGCACCGAAGCATAGAATTTCAGCGCGTTGCCGCCGGTCGTGGTCTCGGGCGAACCGAACATCACGCCGATCTTCATGCGGATCTGGTTGATGAAGATGACCATGGTGTTGGAGCGCGAGATCGAGGCGGTCAGCTTGCGCAGCGCCTGGCTCATCAGGCGGGCCTGCAGGCCGGGCAGTGAATCGCCCATTTCGCCCTCGATTTCGGCGCGCGGCGTCAGCGCCGCGACCGAATCGACCACCAGCACGTCGATGGCGCCGGAACGCACCAGCGTGTCGCAGATCTCCAGCGCCTGTTCGCCGGTATCGGGCTGCGAGATCAGCAGATTTTCGAGGTCGACGCCGAGCTTGCGCGCATAGACCGGATCGAGTGCGTGCTCGGCATCGACAAAGGCGCAGATGCCGCCCTTCTTCTGGGCTTCGGCCACCGTGTGCAGCGCCAGCGTCGTCTTGCCCGAGCTTTCCGGCCCATAGATCTCGACGATGCGGCCGCGCGGCAGGCCGCCGACGCCAAGCGCGATGTCGAGGCCAAGCGAACCAGTCGGCACCGTTTCGATCTCGACGACCTGCTCGTTTGCGCCGAGCCGCATGATCGAGCCCTTGCCGAAGGCACGCTCGATTTGCGACAGCGCCGCATCCAGAGCCTTTGATTTATCCACTGCTTTGTCCTCTACAAGCCGCAAAGAATTCTGAGCCATGATACATCACCCCTTGGTCGTCAATGAAGGCCGGACAATCCGTAATCCTTATTAATTTGTACCTTTTTTGTTCTCGTCTGGCAAGGGGAGACAAACGTTTGAAAAACAAACAATATCCGGATTTGTTCTTTTTTTGTTTCGTGTTTTCACTCCAGGATGCATCCCGCTTCACCCGCAGGATCGTGCTGGCATCTTTCGAATCGCGCCTCCGGTTGCCGGGTTCCGCCGGACACCCTAGTCTTTGCCCGGCAACAGCAAAGGTCTCCTCCCAGGCATGATGAAGTCGCCGACAATCCTGGCCGTAGGCGGCGCCTATGTAGATC
>NZ_RZSW01000091.1:0-15395 GCF_003997375.1 Mesorhizobium sp. M5C.F.Ca.IN.020.29.1.1
TCATTGCGCGGTTCGCAGATATCATGGAGGGTTCACTCGAAGCTGGTGCCTCAACTGAGGTTCCCGCCTCCGAAACACCGCGGCGGCCTCCGAGTGGGGATTCCGCGCTCGCGAAGTATGCCATCGACCTGACCCAGCGCGCCCGCGACGGCAAGATCGATCCTGTCGTCGGGCGCGATCCGGAGATCAGGCAGATCGTCGATATCCTGATGCGACGCCGGCAAAACAACCCGATCCTGACCGGCGAGGCCGGGGTCGGCAAAACCGCGGTCGTCGAGGGCTTTGCCTTGCGCATCGCCGAGGGCGACGTGCCGCCCACGCTGCAGGGCGTCAGTGTGCGTATGCTCGATGTCGGCCTGATGCAGGCGGGCGCAAGCGTAAAGGGCGAATTCGAAAAACGGCTGAAGGCGGTCATTGACGAGGTCCAATCCTCCGAAACGCCGGTCATCCTCTTCATTGACGAAGCTCACACCTTGATCGGCGCCGGCGGCGCGGCAGGAACCGGTGATGCGGCCAATCTGCTGAAGCCGGCGCTGGCGCGGGGTGAGCTTCGCACGATCGCAGCAACGACCTGGGCCGAGTACAAGCAGCACATCGAGAAGGATCCGGCACTTACCCGTCGCTTCCAGGTCGTCAAGATAGATGAGCCGTCGGAAGCGGTGGCTGTTCTCATGCTGCGCGGTGTCGCCGGTGTTCTCGAGCAGCACCACAAGGTGCAGATTCTCGATGAGGCGATCGAGGCGGCGGTCAGCCTGTCCCACCGCTACATCCCGGCGCGGCAATTGCCCGACAAGGCCGTAAGCCTTCTCGACACCGCCTGCGCCCGTGTCGCCATTTCGCAGCATGCCACCCCGGCGGAGGTGGAGGACATTATGCGCCGCCGCCAGGCGCTTGAGGTCGAGCGCGGCATCATCGGCCGCGAGGCAGCGATCGGCATCGACGTGGCCGACCGGCAGGGTCGGGTCGAAACGGGGCTCGCCGAGACCGAACTTACGCTTACTGCCGCGCAGGAACGTTGGGATCGGGAAAAGGCGCTGGTTGGCGAGGTACTGGAATTGCGCGCCAGGCTGCGCGGCGAGGGTGTGCCGCTCGATGCGGTGGAGACTCCGCAGGCGGTCGCCGAAACGGCAAGTGCGGATGCGCCCGAGATCGAAACGCCCGAGATCGAAACGCCTGAAACCGATGCGGATGCAAAGGCCACTACCGATCCTTCTCCACCCGATCCGGCTGCCGATCTCGCGCGGCTGCGGGAGCTGATGGCCGAACTCGCAGAAGCGCAGGGCGAGACGCCGCTGATCCTGCCGTCGGTCGACCGCAATGCCGTGGCTGCCGTGGTGCAGGACTGGACCGGCATCCCGACTGGCCGGATGCTGTCGAGCCAGACCGAAAAGGCGCTGCGGCTCGCCGCTACCCTGTCCGAGCGCGTGGTCGGTCAGGATCACGCCATGGAAATGATTGCCAAGCGCGTGCAGACCAGCCGGGCCGGGCTCGGCGCGCCCGAAAAACCAGTGGGGGTTTTTCTGCTCTGCGGTCCCTCGGGCGTCGGCAAGACCGAAACCGCGCTGGCCCTGGCCGAGACGCTCTATGGCGGCGAGCAGAACCTCATTTCGATCAATATGTCCGAGTTCCAGGAGGCGCACACGGTTTCTACCTTGAAGGGCGCGCCACCCGGATATGTCGGCTACGGCAAGGGCGGCATCCTGACCGAGGCGGTCCGGCGCAAGCCCTATTCGGTGATCCTGCTTGACGAGGTCGAGAAAGCGCATCCCGACGTGCATGAAATCTTCTTCCAGGTCTTCGACAAGGGAATGATGGACGACAGCGAAGGCCGGCGGATCGATTTCAAAAACACGCTGATCCTGCTCACCTCGAACGTTGGCTCCGAAGTCATCATGGACCGGACTAGCAGCGGCACGGTACGGGCGGGGCTCGACGATCTCGACACGGCCTTGCGAGGCCCGCTGTTGAAGGTTTTCCCCGCGGCCTTCCTTGGCCGGGTGGTAACCATCCCGTACTACCCGCTCTCGGACACGATGATCGAAGCGATCACCCGCCATCAGTTCGCCAAGATCGCCCGCCGGCTGCGCTCGAGCAACGATGCCGAGCTGGTGATCGGTGACGGTGTCATGGATCTGGTCAAGGCCCGCTGCACCGAGATCGAATCCGGCGGGCGGATGATCGACGCCATTTTGACAAACACGCTTCTGCCGGAGTTGAGCCGTGGCGTGCTGAACCGGTCGCTCGCGGGCGAAAAGATGACGAAAGTGACTGTCGGAGCCTCCGAAGGAGGATTCACCTATTCCTTCGAATAGCTCAGGCGCAATTCCATAGTTTGTGGTCAAAATCTGCATTAACGGGGGCATCCACACATGAAGCTTGGTACCGGAGCCGTAGGACCGCTCAGGGGCCGAGTGCGGACCGTCCGCAATCAGCGCGGAACTGTCAGAAAGCGGAAATAGCGACAGCAGCAGATCGCTCACCTGTCCCAACAAACGACACGCGGTGAGACGGGCGGCACGCCAAACGCGCTGTCAGGGTTGGGCGGAACGCCGCAGAGCGGCGTCCCGTGGCTTCGTTGACAAGTCTAGTTCTTGACCACGTCTTCCAGAAAGAACCGGCCCAGCGGATTCTGGTAGAAGTTCTCGATGTTATTACGCGAGACGTTGATGAACGGGCTGTAGTACAGATCGATCCAGTTGACGTCCTCTTTGGCCATCTTCTGCAGATCGGTGTACATTTGCTCGCGCTTGGCCGGATCCATCTCGATGCGCGCCGCCGCGACCAGCTCCTTGACCTTCTCGTTGTTGTAGCGGGTCATGTAATTCATGTTCGCGTCGTGGCCGAGAACGAAGGTGGTCTTCTGGTCTGGGTCGAGGATGTCGTTGGTCCAGTAGTTGACACAGACGTCATAGTCGCCGGCCACCAGCATGTCCCATTCTTGGCTCGGGTCGACCTTCTGGATTTGGACGGTGACTCCGGCTTTGGCGAGCTGCTGCTGCAGCAGCACGGCGGTCTGCTCGACGATCTCGTCGCCGGCCCGCACGACGTAGTTGAGCGTCAGGTCCGAGGCCCCGGCGTCGGCCAGCATCTGCTTGGCCTTTTCCGGATCGTAGGGCCGCTTGAGATTGTCGGCGTAATAATAGAGCGCGCCCTTCGGGACGTAGGAGTTTGCGACCTCGCCGTAGCCGAACGTCACCGTGTCGACCACAGCCTGCTCGTCGATGGCCATGTCGAGGGCCTGCCGCACCTCCTTCTTCGCCAGCGCGCCATGCTCGTGGTTAATCAGCAGGTGATCCTCGCGGGTCGACGGGTCGAGATGGACGGTGAGGTTGGAATCCTTCTGCAGTTCGGCGACGCGTGAGAACGGCACAAAGATCGCGGTGTCGAGCTGGCCGGCCTGCACGTTCAGCATGCGGGTGTTATCGTCCGGCACGGAGATCCACTCGACGCCGTCGAGGCTGACACGATCGGCCTCCCAGAAATGCGGGTTTTTCGCCAGGATGACACGGTCGCCGCGCCTCCATTCCGTGATGGTAAAGGCGCCAGAGCCGATGGGTGTTTCGGCATATTTCTCCGGACCGAGCGTCTCGAAGCCCTTCTTGGAAAGAACCGAGGCGATCGGGAAGGCCAGCGTCGCCAGGAACGGCGCGGTCGCCTGCTTGAGTTTGATCGTGACGGTCTTTGGATCGGTTGCCTCGACCGCATCCATCACCTTGAAAGGATCCGCCCACAGCGAGCCCTCGTCATCCCTGATGCGGGTGAGGCTGAACACCACGTCGTCGGCCGTCAGGTCGGAGCCGTCCGAGAACTTCGCGTCGCGCAGCTTGAGCGTATAGGTGAGGCCGTCCGGACTGACCTCCCAACTCTCGGCGAGACCGGGCTCCAGCTTGGTGCCCGTCTTGTCGACGCGGATCAGCACGTCGTAGACGTTGGCGAACACCCACAGGTCGATGTTCTGGGCGGTCTTGATCGGATCGAAGGTGGTCGAGTCTTCGCGCCGGCCAATCGTGAGTACGCCGGCTGCTTCTGCCAGCGTCGCCCCCAGGGACAGGCTGGTCATAACGGTGACCAAGCCGATGCGCATCCATTTGCTTCTTAACATCGGTATTCCCCTTCTGGTTTGCCTTTGGTTTCAGTTTGCGACCCCGTCGGCCTGCGGGGTCGCCATCTTCGAGGGAGCAAGCAGCGGCTTGTCCGGATCGATATGCGGAACGGCGGCAATCAGCGCGGCGGTGTAGGCATGCTTCGGCCGGGAGAACACTTCCTCCGACCGACCTTCCTCGACGACCACGCCGCGGTGCATCACCACAACACGCTGGCAGAGATTGCGAACGATTGCGAGATCGTGGGCGATAAATAGCAGCGTGAGCGACATACGTTCCACCAGTTCGCGGAACAACTCCACGATCTGCGCCTGGATAGTGACGTCGAGGGCGGCCACGCACTCGTCCGCAATGATAAGTTTCGGGTCGACGGCGAGCGCGCGAGCTATGCCGGCCCGCTGGCATTGGCCGCCGCTCATCGAGCGCGGCTTGCGATCGAGGAACGCGCGCCCCAAGCCGACCAGGTCGAGCAGTTCGCCGCAGCGTGCCGGAATTTGCGCGGTCTCGATCTTGCCCTGTACCCGCAGGACCTCCGCCAGCATCTTGCCAACGGTAAGATGAGGATTGAGGGCGTTGTAGGGGTCCTGGAAAACCATGGCGGTTTGACGTCGCAGCATGCCGAGGACTGCGCGGCCCGATGCGATGTCCGCACCATCGAACCGTATCGTGCCTGACGAGACCGGCGTAAGTCCAAGGACGGCGCGCGCCAGAGTGCTCTTGCCGCTTCCGGATTCTCCGACAATGCCGACCGTTTCGCCCGGCATGACACGGAGTGTGACCCCATTGACTGCATCAACCGCGCCTCGCCGGAACAGGCCGCCCGTGGCGAAGCGCACGTGCAGCTTCTCGATATAGACCACCGGCACCGCTCCGGGTGCCCGGAGCTTCTCAGCCTTTGCCGGCATGTCCTCCTCCGGCAGCGAGGGATGACTGGCGATCAGCGAACGGGTGTAGGCATGCGCCGGCGCCGCAAGCAGACCGCGCTTCTCTCCAATCTCCACCAGTCGACCTTGCCACATCACCGCGATGCGGTCGCAGACTTGGGCGACGATGCCGAGATCGTGGGTGACCAGGATCACCGAGAGTCCACGCCTGGCGCGGATGTCCATCAAAAGCCCCAGGATCTGCGCCTGTATCGTCACGTCGAGTGCCGTCGTCGGCTCGTCGGCGATCAGGATCCTGGGATTGCTCGATAGCGCCGCGCCGATCATGGCGCGCTGGCGCATGCCGCCGGAGAATTCATGCGGGTAGCTATCGTATTGCCGAGCCGGATCCGGAAACCCGACCTGGGCGAGGATATCCACCGCCGCGGCGCGCGCCGCCTTGGCGTCCAGCCGCTGGTGAAAGCGGATGCCCTCGGTGATCTGGTCGCCGATCCTCATGACCGGGTCGAGATGGCTGCTCGGATTCTGAAAGATCATGCCGATTTCACCGCCGCGCACCGCGAGCATCTCGGCTTCCGGCGCGGTCGTCAGCTCACGCCCGGAAAGTGTGATCGAGCCACCGCTGATCCTGAGCCGGCTCGATGGCAGCAGCCTGACGAGTGAGCGGCAGAGCAGGCTCTTGCCCGACCCGCTCTCGCCGACCAGCCCGAGGACTTCTCCCGGGGCGAGATCGAGCGACACGGCATCAAGCAGGGTACGCTCCCCGCCGTCACCGTCATGGACGACCGTCAGGTCGGTGACCTTGAGCAGCGCCGCGATCACTCGTGAACCCCGAACAAATCGGCCAGCCCGTCGCCGATCATGCTGAAGGCGAAGGCGAGCGTCACGATCGCGAGCCCCGGGAACAGTGTAATCCACCACGCGGTGGTGACGAAGGCTTGGCCTTCCGCCACCATCACGCCCCACTCCGCGACTGGCGGCTGCACGCCCAGCCCGAGATAGCTAATGGCCGAGCCATTCAGCAGGACGAGGACCGCGTCGGACATCGCGAAGACGACCGAGCCGGCAGCGGCATTGGGCAGGAGGTGACGGAACATGATGCGCATGCGGCTGAAGCCAAGGCTGACCGCCGCAACCGCGTAGTCGTGGTTCTTGAGCACGAGCATCTGGGCGCGGATGAGCCGCGCGTAGGAAACCCAGCCGACGAGGGCCATGGCGATGTAAAAACTGGCCAGGCCCGGCCCCAGGATCGCAATGATCGACAGCATCAGTACCAGGAACGGGAAGGCCAGGATGATGTCCACCAGCCGCATGAAGATGGCGTCGACTATCCCGCCGAAGAAACCGGCTACCGTGCCCAACGTGGTGCCGATGAGAAAGGGAAAGATAACGCCGATGACGGCGATCTTGAGGTCGATGCGCGTGCCCCAGATGACGCGCGAGAGGATGTCGCGGCCGAAATTGTCGGTCCCGAACGGGTGCAGCCAGGACGGCCCCTGGAGCCGTGCTGTCGCGTCCTGGGTGATCGGATCGTAGGGCGCGATCAGCGGCGCGCCGAGCGCGAGGACGACGAACGCCCCAAGCAGGAAGGCGCCGGCCGCCAGCGTACCGCGGCGGCGAAAGCGGCCCTTCCGGCCGAGCGCGGGCGCGACCAAGGGCTCGCTCACAGCTTCACCCTCGGATCGAGAGCCACCGTGACGATGTCAGCCAGGAAGTTGATCAGCACGGTGGCGCAGGCGAAGACCATCGCCACGCCCTGCACGACCATGTAGTCGCGCGAGAAGATGGCGCGCACCAGCAGCTGGCCCATGCCGGGCAGCGCGAAGACGGTCTCCACCACGACGGTGCCGCCGATCAGCCAACCTATGTTTACGGCGAGAAGGTTGACGGTCGGCACCAACGAATTTGGCAGCACGTGGCGCCAGAACACGATGCTCTCCGGCATGCCGCGCGCGCGCGCGGCAGTCGCCACGTCGGACCTCAAGCCTTCGACCATCGCCGCACGCAAGCTGCGCGCCAGAACGGTCGACAGCGACAGCGAGACAGTGAGGCTCGGCAGCACGAGATGTGCAAGCTTTTCAGAAAGCGTGTTGCCGTAACCGGACACCGGGAGAATGGCGAGTTCGACGCTGAACAGGATGATCAGCATCAGGCCGAGCCAGAAGGGCGGGAAGCCGATGCCGAAGGTGGAAACGATGCGGATAACTTGGTCCGCCAGCCTGCCCTGATTGCGCGCCGCGATCGCCGCCACCGGCACGGCGATCAATACCGACAGCACAACGCTGCAAAGCACCAGCGTCAGAGTGGGCTCGATGCGCGTGGCGATCAGCTTCAGCACATCGATCTTGTAGAGGATCGAGCGCCCCATCTCGCCGTCCGCGAGGTTGCGCAGGAAGTAGAAATACTGGGCGAGCATGGACTCATCGAGGCCGTACTGCGCGCGGATGCGGGCGATCGCTTCGGGGGTGGCGCGGGTGCCGAGCAGAACGCGAGCGGGGTCGCCGGGGATCAGCCGGACAAGGATGAACGTGATCACGCTGATGCCGAACAGCACCGGTAGGAACTGAAGCGGACGGTATAGAACGAACTTATAGCGGTGCATGGCCCTGAGGTGTTTCCCCGTCCGCTCCCTTTCCCCTGCATTCTGCCTGCATCAGCCTGCCTTGTTGCGCGAGAGGAACCCTAAAAGGATCGGATAGTATGCAGCTGGGTTCTCGTAGAAGGGCATGTGACTCGCATTCGGGATGATGTGCAACTCCGACTGCGGCAGGCCAAGCTTCATGCGCAGACCACAGGCAGGTGTCAGTTCGTCGTGCTCGCCATGCGTGATCAGCACCGGCACCTTGATCCTGGGCAGGTCGGGCACCCGGTTCCAGTCCTTGAGATTGCCGATGTAGAGAAACTCGTTCGGACCTTGCATGGTCGCGTAGGGTCCCATGTTCCAGTCGTCGAGCGAGCGGCGCACCGGCGCCGGCCATTCGGGCAGGCGGCAGACATGTCGGTAGTTGAGGATCGTCACGGCCGCCATGTATTCCGGATGATCGTATGTTCCCTGCGCCTCGTGCTTCTGCATCATCGATACAGTCTCGGGTCCCAGCGAAGCGCGCAGGCGTTCCAGTTCCAGAACAAGATGCGGCATGTCGGCGACGGTATCCTCGAGGATCAACGTCTGCAGGTTCTCCTGGTAGGCAAGCGCATAGTCGATCGCCAGCCAGCCGCCCCAGGAATGACCCATCATGTGTACATTGCCGAGTCCCAGCGTCTTGCGCACCGTCTCGGTTTCCTCGACGTAGCGCGCGATAGTCCACAACGAGGTGTCCGTCGGCCGGTCGGAGGCGCCGGTGCCAAGCTGGTCGAACGCCACGACCCTGTATCCATGGTCTACTAGGCAGGAGTGCGATTCGCGAAGGTAGTCGCAGGCCAGGCCAGGCCCGCCGTTGAGGCAGAACACCGTCTCGGTGCTGGAGCCGAAGCTGTAGGCGACGACCTTAAAGCCATCGACATTTACCTCGATGCGATCGTCGGCCGCCATCTCACGCCACATGATACGCTCCGAATGCACAGCTTTTAGGCATGCTCATATTTTAAGCGAAACGTTGGGAGTGCGTCAGCTATAAGAAGTGATAGGGTGGGGTCCGGGAGGATGTCGGCGGAAGAGCTCATGCTGGACGAAATCACAACGATCAGGCGGCGTTTCACGCGCCATGGCACCTTGGACGACTGCATCGACGAGGCGTTCGCCGCGCTGTCCGGCCTAGGCTACGACGCGCTGGTCTATGACTACACGCCCATCCCGTACGATCTCGACGGCGCTATCATGATCCCGTCGATGCTCAAGCTGCGTAACATCGATGACGACATGCGCGACTATTGGTGCGATCGAGGTTACTTCCGCATCGATCCGGTGCAGATCGTGGCGGCGCGCAGCTCCACCCCCTTCGCCTGGAGCTACGACAAGGAGATCGACACCGAGATAGGCGCGCTCCTCGACGAGACTACGGAACCCGTTGCGCGCTATCTGCGCGAGCGCGACCTCACTAGCGGCGTCACGATCCCTATCCACATGCCGCGCGGCGGCTATGCCACGGTTACCGGCATCCGCCTCGGCGCGGACGAGATGGTAGATCGGGATGCGGGAACCATCGCGCGCTTTAGCTTGCTGGCGCATGTCTTCCACGACACGGCCTACGCCCTCTACGACCGATCGGCTCTCAGTCCGCTCCTGCCGTCGTTGACTGCGCGCGAGCGCGAGTGTCTCCGCCATTCGGCACATGGCCTCTCTGCCAAGGAGATCTCGCGCGTGATCGGGCGCTCGATTCCTACGGTCGTCATGCACCTCACCGCCGCCGCCAGGAAGCTGGGCGCCAGGAACCGCACGCAGGCCGTCGTTCGCGCCGCGCATTTCCGCCTGCTCGACAACTGACGAAAAGACCCTACTCTTTTCATAGCTGCCCCCTCTGACAGGCTCGCCCTATGATGCTCGCCGCAGATCGACGAGGCTACACCCGAGGTGGTTCGACCCTATTTGGAACGCGTTTCGGGTATTCGATGGGTATTTTTCGAGCATTCGAGCCACATGCCGCATGTCTTCTGCGGACGCACCGCTCGGCAAGTTTGCAGCCGGTTCTTCCATCTATGAGGGAGAAGCCAAGTAAAGCCCCGCAGATAGCCCAAAAAGTATCTTTGGAAGAAGTGCGGGAGTTTTGACCGGCGAGGAAACCGCTTTGTTCTTGTTGAGAAGCGGCTGTATCGTGAAATCAGCACCCATGACAGTCCGCAACTGGTCAGCGGCGTGGGGGGCTAAGACACGGAGCCGTGCCATGTCATCGGATAAGCATCTCCGGCCGAACCCGAAGCGGAGGCCGAAGGTGGCTTCCTCGGTTCCAGCTAAGCCGGCAGCGCCGGACGCGCGGGAGCCCGCGCCGGACGCCCGCAAGACGGTCACCATCCTCTTCGCCGACATCGTCGATTCCTCGCGGCTTAGCCTCTCCCTCGATCCCGAAGCGCTCCGGAACCTGCTCTCCCGGTACTTCGGCGAGTTGAGCGCCGTCGTTCAACGGCACGGCGGAATCGTGAACAACTATATCGGGGACGCGATCATGGCTGTGTTCGGCATGCCGTTCGTCCACGAAGACGACGCGCTGCGCGCGGTGCGGGCAGCGGTGGAGATGCGCGAAACACTTGCCATCCTTAACCACGAGCTCGAAGCCGGTTGGGGCGTCCGCCTTATGAACCGAATCGGCATCGACACCGGCGAGGTGATCGCCGGCGACCAAATGCAGGGATACTTGTCCGTCGCCGGAGAGGCCGTCATTGTCGCGAAGCGCCTTGAGGAGGCAGCGACGGCGAATGAGATCCTGATCGGGGAGCCGACGCACAAGCTCGTGCGCGATGCGGTCGTCGTCGAGCCGAGCGGGCCGCGCGCACTCAAGCGCGGCGCGACGATCCGCGCCCTCGCCGTGTTAGAAGTCCTCGCCCACGCCCCCGGCGTTGCGCGCCGCTTCGACTCGCCTTTCGTCGGGCGCGAACGCCAACGAGCCTTGCTTGAGACCGTCTTCCGCAACGCGGTCGGCGATAGAACCTGCCACCTGGTCACCATTCTCGCCGACGCGGGTGTGGGAAAGTCGCGGCTCGTACGGGAGTTCACGAGCGGCCTTGCCGAGGATGTCACAGTCTTGCACGGCCGCTGTCTGCCCTATGGCGAGGGCATAACCTATTGGCCGCTGGCCGAGATCGTCCGGGAGCTTACCCGCGCGGAGGGACCGGACTCCGGCAAGCAGCTCGCAGCGGTGATCGAGGCTCGGCTCGCAGGCGACGAGAAGGCCGGGCTGATTGCCGAGCGTGTGACCGGGGCGCTCGGGCTTGGCGGCGCGGGACAAGGGACGACCGAGGAGACCGCCTGGGCCGTCCGGAGGCTGTTTGAGGCGCTCGCGCGAGCGGGGCCGCTTGTCGTTGTGGTGGACGACGCCCATTGGGCCGAGTCGACATTCCTCGACTTAGTCGAGCACGTCGCCGACTTCTCACGCGATTTCCCGATCCTGCTCATCTGCATCGCGCGGCCGGAGCTCTTCGACTCGCGTCCTGGCTGGGGGGCCGGCAAACGCAACGCGACGTCGATCGTCCTCGAGCGGCTCAGCGACGCGGAATGCCGCGAGCTGATCTCCAACCTGCTTGGCCCCGCGCCGCTGCCGCCCGCTGCCGAGTCGAGGATCGCGAGCGCGGCCGAGGGCAATGCGCTCTTCGCTGAGGAACTCGTGGCGATGCTCGTCGACGACGCGTTGCTCAGGCCCGACAGCGTCGCCGCGTCGGACCTCGTTGAGCTACCCGTCCCCTCGACTATCAATGCGCTTCTCGCTGCCCGCCTCGAGGGCCTCCCGTCCGTCGAGCGCGCCATCCTGACGGCCGCAGCGGTCGAGGGCTCAGTATTCCATCGGAGCGCCGTCAGCGAGCTCGCCGGCCCGGTGCTCGACACATTCGAGGACGGCTTGCTCGCGCTCGTCCGCCGGGACCTTATCCGCCCGGAGGCGCCGTTGTTCGCCGGCGAAAAGGCCTATCGCTTCCGTCACGTCCTGATCCGCGACGCCGCGTATCGTTCCCTGCCGAAGAATGCGCGCGCCGACCTGCACGAGCGCTTCGCCGCCTGGCTCGAGCTAGCGGCCGCGGACCGGCTACGCGAGTTTGAGGAGATTGTCGGCTATCACCTCGAACAGGCCTTTCAGTACCGTGTCGCGCTCGGTCCGCGCGACGTGCGCGCGGCCTCGCTTGCCGCCCGGGCGTGCGAACGGCTCGAGGCAGCCGGTCGGCGGGCGCTTGTCCGCAGCGACCTGCCGGCGGCGCTCAGCCTGCTTGAGAGGGTTTCCCGGCTGCTTCCCACCGATGACACACGGCGGATCGCGCTGCTCGCCGAGTTGAGCGGCGCGCTGATCGAAAGCGGCCGGCTGGACAACGCCGGGCGCGCGCTGGACGAGGCGGAGCGCTTGGCCGCTGCCGCTGACGACCAGCGCTTGGCAGCGCATGTGCTCGTTCAGCGGCAGTTCCTCCGGATCTTCCACGGCGAAGAGGGCGGGCTGGAGGAGGCGGCACGCGCGGCAGCTGCGGTGATCCCGGTCTTCGAGCGCCTCGGGGACGACCTCGGCCTCTGCCGCGCACGGCGGCTCGAGGCCTGGCTATCCTTCACCGCGGCTCGCGGCGAGGCCGCCATTGCAGCTTGGGAGCAAGCTGCTGCTCACGCGCGACGTGCGGGGGATTGGCATGAGTACTACGAAATCCTCACGTGGATCGCTTCCTCCTTGTGGTTCGGGCCCACCCCGGCAGCCGAGGGCATCCGCCGTTGCGAGGCGATGCGCGTGCAGGTGGGCGAAAGCCCCGAGTCCGAGGCAGCAATCCTCCGCCAACTCGCGTGCCTCAACGCGATTGTCGGCCGCTTCGCGATTGCCCGCGAGCTGATCGCGACGAGCAACGCCACCTACGCCGACCTCGGCCTTACGCTCTACGTGGCGTCCTCAGAGCACGAGGCCGTCGTCGAGCTGCTCGCCGGGAACCCCGCTGCGGCCGAGAGGAGCGCGCGCGCGGCGTATCGCGCGCTTGAGGAGATGGGCGAGCGCGCGTTCCGTTCGACGATGGCCGCTTCCCTCGCCGTGGTGATCCTCCAACAGGGACGCGACGAAGAGGCCGAGGACTTTGCTAAACTCAGCGCCCAGCTGGCTGCGAGCGGAGACTTGGTGACGCAGGTCCGTTGGCGCCGCGTGCGTGCACGCGTGCATGCGCGGCGGGCAGAGCTCCGGGCGGCGGAGGCGCTCGCGCGCGAAGCAGTGACGATCGCCGAAGCGACCGACTTCGTCAACGACCGGGCGGATGCACTGGTCGACCTGTCGCACGTGCTCGAGGCCGCCCGCCGAGGCGACGAGGCGGTCGCCGCTGTGTCCGGAGCGCTGCATCTCTACGAGCTGAAGGGAAACGTGGTCGCCGCGGCCGCGACCCAGCTCCGCCTGGGCAAACTCGTCAAAATGTGACACCGTCGGGAGGCGGCAACGGGCACCGCCCGCACCTCCTGGTGAACCGCTCTGGATCGGAGGTGATGTGATGCCACCGAACTTCGATACGATCGACGAGCATAAATATGTCTCACCGCTGGCCCTAGAGCTAGACCCGGGCGAGACAGTGCTGAGGCTCGACACTTGGGTCCTCCAGCCGGGTGCCGCCTGCATGGGCCTTTCTGCTTAATCCCAATTTGAAGGCCCCCTTTCCCATTGGGTGAGGGTGCTACTTCCTGAAATCACTTTCGAAGGAGGTCAAGCATGGTCACGAAAAAGAAAGCCCCAGCGAAACAGACACCCAAGCGACTCGGTGCGACGAAGCCTACGAAGCGAAAAACTGTGACAGCGAACCCAGCCGCAACTTCCGAAATTGCCGAGCCAGTCCGCGAATTTGTGAAGAATACATCCATTCCTAAAGGATTCGTTAACCCAAAGCCGATCGTGCTGTCGGAGTTGCGAAAGCGCGTGACCGAAACGAATCTGAGGCTCCCACCGTTTCGCTGGAGCAACTGTTGGCCAGCGCGAATCGCATCAAGCCGGCGGACCTTCCCGCGGAGAAGTTACCGGAAGACGTCAAAGAGTCTATCCTCGCATTAAAGCCAGGGATTCGACGTTTTCACGGCGTTAAAATTCCGCTCTACTGGTTCCCGTTTCCCTGGCTGAGTTCTGCCTGTGCAGATCGCTTCGGATACATGTCGTCCGCGGCCACCCGTGCGGCAACGAAGTTGCCATTCAATGTCGCGACGCAAGCACTCCTCGGCCAACTCGGTAACATGATGGGAGACCCCGGCCGTGATCCTAATCCTGCGTCTCACAATCCCGCTGATGCTGGCGTGTCTTCGATACCAGCAGGCTTCACTTATTTTGGCCAGTTTGTCGACCATGACATCACGTTCGACGTCTCGTCGACTCTCGACGCCAATAACGATGCGAATATGATCAATAACATGCGAAGCCCAGCGCTCGATCTGGAGTCCGTTTACGGCCGCGGGCCTGGCTTAGATCCGTTTCTCTACGTTTTTCCTACATCTGGTCCAACTACCGCAATCAAGCTGCATAGGGGCACGAACACTCCTATTGGCCCGGGCGGCCCCAGCAACAACGGTAACCCATCGGGCATGGTCCAGCAGACGAGTTGGGATGTGCCCCGCATGCAGGGTACGAATACTGCTGCGATCGGCGATCCGCGCAACGACGAAAATCTGATCATCGTACAGTTCCAGCACGCTATGCTGCGTTTCCATAACGCCGTTGTTGATCTGCTGGTGGCAGTAGCGTTTGCGGGCGACATCTTCGCAGAGGCCAAACGAATCGTGACCCATCACTACCAATGGGCCGTGGTGCACGACTTTTTGAAAAGAATCTGCGGAGTGGCTACCGTGAACAACGCGATGGCGAGCGTATCTGCCCCCATCGGTAGCTCGTTCCGAATGCCCGTCGAGTTCGCCGTGGCAGCGTACCGGTTCGGCCACAGTATGATCCGTGATGCGTACTGGGTGAATTTCAACTTCCCGGAAGCCACACTTGAAAAGGTGTTTGAGTTCAATCGCGATCCACGGCTGCCGGTCTTTTCCACCTGGGTCGTTGACTTCAACGCGTTCTTTGACACCGGAGTGCCGGTACCGGTTCACAACAAGGCCCGGAAAATCGATAGTTTCATGGCTAACGGATTGGAATCGTTGCCCGGATTCTCAGGAATGATGGCGATTCTGGCAACGCGAAACCTTCGGCGTGCTCTTGCTCTCGGTCTGCCGAGTGGACAGGGCATGGCCAACTCATTCGGCATTGCGCCGATGACCGCGGCGCAGTTGACATCCGGGGTGCCGGTGGCCGAAACGGCTGTGCTGAATTCCAGCGGCGGTTTACTGCTGAACAAGACGCCACTGTGGTATTACGTCCTTCGCGAGGCTTCGGTCCTCGCCGGCGGAAATCAGTTGGGTCCGGTCGGCGGCAGGATCGTGGCGGAGACGTTTGTCAGGATTTTGAAGCGAGATGCGTCATCCTATCTGAACGTCGCCGGTGGGTTCACACCTATTCTTCCTTCGTCCATGCCTGGAGACTTCACGGTGGCGGATTTGGTGGCCTTCGCCGGGGTAACGCAACCATAGAGATCGCGCTGCGAACGCCGATGACGGACCTTCAGCCGCGCTGACTTCATCTGCGATCTGGTCCAGATCCAGTTCACCGGTCCCCCTGGCAAGCCGCTCATGCAGTATCGTCGCAACTTGACGGTCCCGCGAATTTTTCCGCTCGCCTCTGTTCGATGAATAGCCGCTTTTTGACCCGTGTTGGTCATTCCGAACCAACACCGACTGCCTTGAGCCGCCGGACCTTTACTTTTTTTTAAAAACGTCCTCTATAGCTTCCTTAGT
>NZ_RZSW01000920.1:0-1551 GCF_003997375.1 Mesorhizobium sp. M5C.F.Ca.IN.020.29.1.1
GCGCTGAGCACCTTGTCGAAGCTTATGCCGTCCTTGCTGCCGAAAGCGTATCCGGCGCTGACCGTACATGTCAGGGGACGGGTTTCGGTCGCGATGACGCGCGCGGCGAAGGCGGTGCGTATACGCTCGGCGATGAATTCCACCGTTTCGGGCAGGGTGCGCTTCAGAACCAGCGCGAATTCCTCTCCGCCCATGCGCGCGGCGACATCGGTCGGGCGAAGGTTCTCGACCAGTTCCTCGGCAAACACTTTCAGCACCTGATCGCCCGTGGCGTGGCCGAATTCGTCGTTGATGGCCTTGAAGCCGTCGAGGTCGAACACGACCACAGCCGTGAAAGCCCCGATCGGAGCGCCGCCATTGAGGTCGAACAAAGCGCGACGATTGAGCAGGCCGGTCAGCGGATCGGTCAGCGCATCCAGACGGTGATGCCGAGCCAGACGGCCTTGGTTGAGCGCCAGCGAAAGGGCGCCGATACCGGTCATGCTGGCGATGACCACGACGAGGCTCAGATCCTCGGCCCAGTTGCTGGGCGCATGTCCGAGGACAAGCTTCCCATCCCATGCAAGAGCCATGGCACACAGCACAAAGGAAATGCCGGTGGTCGAGTAGAGCACGGTAAGGCCGATGATCGGGACAGGGGCTTCCGCGCGCCCGATCCAGTACTGATAGGCCGTTGCAAATAGAAGCAGGGCGGCGAGGAAATTTTCGAACATGAAGCCGAGCCCGTCATAGCCGAGCGCCATCGGCGGCAGCGCCAGGGCCAGCGAGATGCAGCTGCCGAGAACCGTCAGCGGGATCGGCGACCGGCCGCTCCTGAACTGGTAGGCGGCGCCCAGCATGGTCGAGAACCCAACCAGGAGCAGAGCGAACGTCGCGATGCCGAGAATGCGTCCGGGCGTCTCGATATAGTCCTTGTAGATAACAACGTCGCCGACGATCAACAAAGCGCTGATCGCCCATGTCAGCAGAAACTTTTCAGTTCGCGCGGTCAGCCAGATGCCGAACAATGTCAGGCTCAGGCAGGCGGCGGAAAAACCGACAGCCAGCAGAAGTGAGTGGTAGTCAAGCGACATGCCCTAACCCGCGGCTGCCTTAGCTCCGCGGATTCATGCAGCAAGTAGGTATCGATAAGGTTACGACGGCGGTGAAGGTGTCACAATTCGAGATCGTCACCCTGTGACGCGTTTCATCAGCGCCATGGCGCCGAACGGTGCGCGGACCTTGCCCTCGGTGATGAAGTAGACGAACACATCACGCGGTTTTACCGCTGCGTCGGTCGAGGGGTCGACGCGCGGCAGGTCGACTGGCGCCTTGCCTTCTGACCAGGTTTTGGCACGCGCCGCCCACTCATCGAGCCCCTTCGGCGTGTAGCAGTCGGGATTGTCGTCGCTGCCGGTCTGCAGCCGCGCATAGATGAAATCGCCGGTGATGTCGGCGATCCCTGGATATTTGGCGTGATCGGCATAGACGATCGCGACCTTGTATTTGCGCGCCAGGGCGGCGAATTCCGGCACGACGAAGCTGTCGTTGCGCACCTCCACCGCATGGCGC
>NZ_RZSW01000921.1:0-1548 GCF_003997375.1 Mesorhizobium sp. M5C.F.Ca.IN.020.29.1.1
GACAGGTGCAGATGGTGCGCGATGCCGGCGCCAAGGAAGTGCACATGCGCATCGCCTCGCCGCCGACGCGCGCCTCCTGCTTCTACGGCGTCGACACGCCGGAAAAGTCGAAGCTGCTGGCGTCGCGCATGTCGGTGGAAGAGATGGCCGAGTTTATCCGCGTCGATTCGCTTGGATTCCTGTCGATCGACGGGCTTTACCGCGCCGTCGGCGAGGCCGGTCGCGCCAATGAGCAGCCGCAGTTCTGCGACGCCTGCTTCACCGGGCAATATCCGACCCGGCTCGCCGACTTCGAAGGTTCGGACAATGTGCGCACGCTGTCGCTGCTGGCGGCGGGCGGGGCGTAGGTCTAGCTGGAACCCGCGAATTTCGCCGGTTTGCAAAATTTCGTCGCGATTGCTGTATCGCGGCCCTCTGTCCTGCCGGACATCATAGAGCGCTAACCTTCGGAGCTGCCCGGTGACCCCTGCCCTCGACCTTTCCGGCCGCGTCGCGGTCGTCACCGGTGCCTCGCGCGGCATCGGCTACTTCATCGCCCTGGAACTTGCCGCCGCTGGAGCGCATGTCATCGCGGTTGCCCGCACCGTCGGCGGACTGGAGGAACTCGACGACCAGATCAAGGCAACGGGCGGACACGCCACCCTTGTGCCGCTCGACCTCGCCGACATGGCCGGCATCGACCGGCTGGGCGGCGCCATCCACGAGCGCTGGGGCAAGCTCGACGTCCTGGTCGCCAATGCGGCGGTGCTTGGCGTCATCTCGCCGATCGGTCATGTCGAGGCCAAGACCTTCGAAAGGGTGATGACCATCAACGTCACCTCGACATGGCGACTGATCCGCTCGGTCGATCCGTTGCTCAGGCTCTCCGATGCCGGCCGCGCCATCGTGCTTTCCTCCAACGCCGCCCATTCGGCGCGAGCGTTCTGGGCGCCCTATGCGGCGTCGAAGGCGGCGGTCGAGACCATGATGCGTTCCTGGGCGCATGAGACCGAAAACTTGGCCCTCAGGGTCAATGCCGCCGACCCCGGGGCAACCCGCACCGCCATGCGGGCGCAGGCAGTGCCCGGCGAGGACCCGGAAACGCTGCCGCACCCCCAGGAGATCGCCAAACGCATCCTGCCGCTGGCCAGCCCTGCGCTTAGGGAAACCGGGCTGATCTTCCAGGCCAAGCACAACCGCTTTGTTGCCTACCGGCAGCCGGAGTAGACGCATCGCGCAATTTGGCGGAAGAATTGCACCGCCACCGACGTTGTTGGAATGCCAAACGTTCGCAAACGGAGGACCACCATGCGCAAACTGCTTCTCGTCACCGCCGCTGCATCGCTAGCAGCCATCGGCGGCGCATCCTCGCAGGATGCGACAATGAGCTTCTTCGTCACCAGCGTCGGCTCCGGCAAGGGCGCAGATCTCGGCGGCCTTGCGGGTGCCGATGCCCATTGCGGGTCGCTGGCCGAAGCGGCCGGCATTACCGGTAAAACATGGCGCGCCTATCTCTCGACCAGCGACACCGACGCACGCGATCGCATCGGCAAGGGACCGTGGTTCAAC
>NZ_RZSW01000922.1:0-1543 GCF_003997375.1 Mesorhizobium sp. M5C.F.Ca.IN.020.29.1.1
CAGTGACAGATGCGCTGAAAATATCTCAGTTTTTCGCCGGCAACTCGACTTTCGCGGGCAAGTGGACTCTCGCCGGTACGACGATGTCTTCCGGCACGCTGCCGGTCGTTGTCGCCGTGTCGGGTTCGGCGGTCTTGTCGTCCAACATGGCGGCCGCGATCTTGGCTGTCTCCTTGGCCCGGGCGGTGATCGTGTGCATTGCGGACTTGCCGGTCTCGCACACGTCGGGCTTCCGCTCGCATATGCCGGCAATATCGCCAACGGCTTCGCGTGCCGCAAACAACGCCTGGATCGGCCCGACGCTTTGGTGGCCTGTCTCGTCGGAGCCGACATTCAGCGGCAGCGCCAGAAGCACCAGCGAAAACCAGAAAGCCATTCTGATCAGAAAGCCCATCTGTATGCCCTCATCCTTGACCGGATCATGCATTCGGCGACATGTCATCTTTTATGGGGTACGATAGTGGCATAGACGCTCAAAGGACGGCTTGCCCGGTCAGCGAAAATTTTCCTCGAATTTTAGGCAAACTCGAAACGAAGTATTTTGCAATGGATTTGTATCAAATCCAGCCGATTTTCTTCACTTAAGGTTAACTATCCATCTGCCTGTTTTACTTAGTTATTTCCCTAAACCGCGGCGTGCCGGTGGCGACTGTCAGAGGCGAAAGGGCGGTCCGCCCGGATAACGCTCCATTTACTATGGCCGCAATTTCCAAGGTTTTGCCGCGCCGGCCTCCCAATATTTCTCTCAGGCTGGGCATTGATCGGTCCCGCCTTATCCATTCCTTAAACGCTGGATGCGAGTTTCAGATCAATAAAAGCAACCTGCGAAGCAGGGCTGTTCACGACCAGGTGCGAGTGCGTTGAGTTGAGTTCGATAAGGGCCAGATACGTTGAGTTGCCCGGCGCGATGGCAGCCGGTTGCGAACGTATGGTTCATCCGTCGATCCTCGGAAAGAACGACCGCCGGTGCCAGGGGCGGTTTATCGGTGTCATGCTGGCCGCTCCGTTCTTTGCCGCAGGTGCAGCAGTCACGCTGGTTACCTCGGGCATGGGCGTGGCCGTGACCATGGCTGCGATCTTTGCGACGTTCGGCCTCTGCTGGTTTGCTGCCTTGCTGGTGGCAGCATCGGGCAAGATGGCGTTCGCCGGCCAGGTCGCCCTTGTGATGGGCAGTCTTGCTCTTGCCGGTGTCATTGCCGCTGCGGGCGGGATGGCCTCGCCGGTCGCCATGCTTGTCGTGGCGCTGCCGTTCGAAGCCTGGTGGATCGGCGCGTCTCGGCGCGCTGCACTCTGGGGTGCCGCATCCGCATTTGTCGCTATCCTGCTGCAGGCTTTTGCCGGTTCTGTTTTCCCGTTCGGCCCGGCGGAAACCGCTGCCTGGCACTGGCTGCTGCCGCTGGCTTGGGCGGTCACCTTGGTTCCCCGCGTAGCAGCACTTGGCAGCCCGGCCGGCGCGCAGCTAGATCCGGCGACCGATGACCGGCTCGAGAACATCATCGACGCCGTTGTCCTGCGGGCCGGCAGGCATGGCGAGGTCCTGGAT
>NZ_RZSW01000923.1:0-1542 GCF_003997375.1 Mesorhizobium sp. M5C.F.Ca.IN.020.29.1.1
GACGAAAGAGCCATTCTGAATGTAGCGCGAGGTGTCCTTGCCGTATTTCTGCGCCTGGCGGATGACGAGTTCGGGCGCCGCTGCCCCTTCGATATGGCAGTGCAGTTCCGCTTTCAAAGGCATGCAATCATCCCGTCAGGTCTCCGGCTCGTCGACATAAGTACGATTTCACGACCGAGGAGCGCGGCCGAACACCGCGCCTTAAACAATAGCGTCGGCACCATCGATCGGCTATGGTCCCGCCGGTTTTATGGCGGATCAAAAATAATGTCGGTTGAGAGAACCACGGCCGTTGGCGGCATGGAAACGTCCTATGGTTTCAAGCGTGTAGGGGCAGGCGAGAAGCAGTCCCTGGTCAATGACGTTTTCCACAAGGTCGCGAACCGCTACGATCTGATGAACGACCTGATGTCGGCCGGGCTGCACAGGCTGTGGAAGGACGCCATGGTCACATGGCTCAATCCACCGAAACGACCGGGCTGGAGCGTTCTCGACGTTGCCGGCGGCACCGGCGACATCGCCTCCCGCATCGTCGAGGCGAGCGGCAGGAACGCCCAGGCCACGGTTCTCGACATCAACGGCTCGATGCTCGCCGTCGGCCGCGACCGGGCCGAGAAAAAGGGCCTGACGGCAAACACCGATTTCGTCGAAGCCAATGCCGAGGAGCTGCCTTTCACTGAGGCCATATTCGACGCCTACACGATCGCTTTCGGCATTCGCAACGTGCCGCGCATCGATGTGGCGCTTGCGGAAGCCTATCGCGTGCTGAAGCCCGGCGGGCGCTTCCTCTGCCTCGAATTTTCCGAGGTCGACATGCCGCTGCTCGACGAGGCCTATGAGGCGTGGTCGTTCAACGCCATCCCCAGGATCGGCAAGGCGGTGACCGGCGACGGCGAGCCCTATTCCTACTTGGTCGAATCGATCCGCAAATTTCCCAATCAGCAGAATTTTGCGGCGATGATTTCCCGCGCCGGCTTCGACCGCGCTTCTTTTCGCAATTATTCCGGCGGCATAGCTGCGCTTCATTCGGGCTGGAAGCTTTGAGGCGAGCGCAGTCATGAGCAGTGTCGGCGCCGGTTTCAGGCTCGTGCGGGCTGGCTGGGTGCTGGTCCGCGAAGGCGTAGTCGCGGCGCTGCCGGGCGACGAGCTCTTCGGTCTGCCTAAACTCGGCTGGCGGATGGCGCGGCTGTTGACCCGCCGCCGCGCGCTTGCCTATGAGCGTGGCGACCGGCTGGCCAAGGCCGTCGTCCGCCTCGGCCCATCCTATGTCAAGCTCGGCCAGTTCCTGGCGACGCGGCCCGATGTCGTCGGCAACGACATAGCGCTCGATCTCGCCATGCTGCAGGACAAGATGCAGACCTTTCCGCAGGCCGAGGCCATAGCTGCGATAGAGGCTTCGCTCGGGCGCAAGGTCGGCGAGCTCTACGCCAGTTTCGGCGAGGCCGTCGCCGCCGCGTCGATCGCTCAGGTCCATATCGCCGAAACCTTGCAGGACGGCGTCGGTTCGCGAGTGGCGGTGGAGGGCATCCGGCCGGGGGGGGG
>NZ_RZSW01000924.1:0-1528 GCF_003997375.1 Mesorhizobium sp. M5C.F.Ca.IN.020.29.1.1
GATACGGATCGGTCATGTGCAGCATGCGGGCACGCATGTCGCTCTGCACTTTTTCCACCGCTGCTTCCGCCGTCAGGCCGTTGCGGATCGCCTCTTCCAGCCGGCGCACCCAGCCGCTGTCGTTGGCGAACATGCGATAGGCTTCGAGCACCTGGCGGTGCTCGCCCTCGAAGGCGACTTCGCGGCGTTCCAGCATGTCGTCGATGGAGAGCCTGAGCGAGCCGAGAGATGCATCGAGCCGCTTGATCTCCTCATCGCTGTCCTCGTTGAACAGATTGGTGACGACGATGCGCGGCTCGTGCAGCACGACATGACCGAGCCCGACGCCTTCGTTGAAGGACAGGCCGGTAAAGCTCACCGGGCGGCGCAGGTCGAGTTCGAGCCCGGGCCGGGTCAGCCGGGCAAGGTCGCCGGTGGCGATCATCTCGGCGATCACCATCGCCGTCGTTTCCAGCGCCTCGACCTCGTCGTCGCGATAGTGGCGCATGGTCTTGTTCTGGACGACCAGCACACCGAGCGTGCGCCCTGCCCTGAGCACCGGCACGCCGAGGAAGGAATTGTAGATCTCTTCCCCCGTCTCCGGCAGATAGGCGAAGGCTGGATGTTCCTGCGCATTGGAGAGATTGAGCGGCCGTGCTGAGGCCGCGATCGTGCCGACGAGGCCTTCCCCCAGCCTGAGCTGCGCCAAATGGACGGCGTTCGGGTTCAGACCCTCGGTGGCATAGAGTTCGAGCACTGAATCGGCGCGCAGCACATAGAGCGAGCACACTTCGGCGACCATATTGGCGGCAATATCGCGCACGATGCGGTCGAGCCGCTCCTGCGGCTCCAGCGGCTCCTGCATGAGCTCGCGGAGCCGTTTCAGCAAAACGCGCGGGCCACTGGCCGTATCACGCATCGCGGCTTGTTCTCCAATGGACATTTTGCCCGCCGCAGTTTCTCCCGCGGCCGGCGCTCACGCAACAACTCAATTAGAGCGCCATGCGTCCAATTGGACGCCAAAGGACGCTCTAAGACTTTCGATCTGCTGCATCGTGCTTTCCGAAGTCGACTCTCGGGCCGATGCAGTCTGCTACTGCTTATCCAGACCGTAGACGGAATGCAAAGTGCGAACCGCAAGTTCGGTGTAGGGACCGTCGATCAGGATCGAAATCTTGATCTCGGAGGTGGTGATCGCACGGATGTTGATCGCCTTGTCGGCCAGCGCCTTGAAAGCGGTGGCGGCGACGCCCGCATGGCTCCTCATGCCGATGCCGATGACCGAGACCTTCGACATGCCGGCTTCCGACTGCACGACGTCGTAGCCGATCGTGGTTTTCAGCCGCTCGAGCACGGCAAGCGCCTTGTCGAGATCGCCGGACGGCACGGTGAAGGTCATGTCGGTGAACTTGCCGTCCTCGGAAATGTTCTGGACGATCATGTCGACATTGATGTTGGCCTCGGCCAGCGGCCCGAAAATGCCGGCGGCGACGCCCGGCCGGTCGCCGACACGGCGCAATGAAATCTGCGCTTCGTCCTTGGCATAGGC
>NZ_RZSW01000925.1:0-1527 GCF_003997375.1 Mesorhizobium sp. M5C.F.Ca.IN.020.29.1.1
GGGGGGACGTGCTCCCGCCGTTTCATCTACTCGGCCGCCAATGCGTGGTCGGAGTTTGATGCCTGCTCGGAGTTGGCCGGCTTCTGGGCCATGCCGGCACAGAAACAGTAGCAAAAACGCCCGTTCGTCGCTATCTGGATAGAATTGAAGCCGCTTGCACGCGGAAATGACGTGCGAGCGGCGCGACGGGTTGGAAACAGGATCATGCCAGCAAGGGATGTGCTGACGAAAAACCAGTTGTGCGTGCTCGAGAAACTCGAGGCCGCCAGCGGGCCGCTCAGCGCCTATACATTGCTTGACCAGCTTCGCGAGCGGGGTTTTCGCGCACCGCTGCAGGTCTATCGCGCGCTCGACACGCTGGTTAAGTCCGGTTTCGTGCACAGGCTCGAAAGCCTCAATTCCTTTGTCGCCTGCGCCGAGCCGCACGACCACAGCCATTCGATGACCGCCTTTGCCATCTGCGACACATGCGGGCAGGTGACCGAATTTTCCGACCATGATGTCGGACACCGGCTCGATGAGTGGGTGCGCTCGACCGGCTTTGCCGCCAAGAAGGCAGTGATCGAATTCCGCGGCACCTGTGCCAAATGCCTGGCCGAGGCGGCTTAAGGTGTATTGATATTCAGGTGATGCCGGCCTGCAAATGGTGGCTTCCTGCGCTTCCGGTGCTCACGTACCCAAAAGTACGTTCCGCTCCGGTTCTCGGAACCCACCATTTTCGACTCGGCCTGACCTGAACCTCAACACACCTGGCTTGGGCGCATCAATGAGCCTCTTCCCAATTGTCGGCGGCGCGGGCATCGACATGCAGCGGCACCGACATCGACACCGCCGGCATCGCAGCGTTCTCCATCACATGGCGCACGACGGGGATCGTCGCCTCGACCTCCGCTTCGGCCGTCTCGAAGACCAGCTCGTCATGCACTTGCAGCAGCATACGGGCGGAAAGCTTCGCCTTTTCCAACGCATCGTCCATGCGTATCATGGCGCGGCGGATGATGTCGGCCGCGGTGCCCTGCAGCCGCGCGTTGATCGAGGCGCGCTCGTTGAAGGCACGGACTGACGGGTTTGACGACCGTATCTCCGGATAGTGGATGCGGCGGCCGAAGATCGTTTCGACGAAGCCGTATTCGCGGGCATAGGCTTTGGTCGCGTCGATGTAGTCGCGGATGCCCGGGAAGCGTTCGAAATATTTCTTGATATAGGCGCCGGCCTCTTCGCGCGGGATCGACAGCTGGTTGGCGAGACCAAAGGCGGAAATGCCGTAGATGATGCCGAAGTTGATCGCCTTGGCGCGGCGGCGTATCTCCGAGGGCATGCCCTCGACCGGCACGTTGAACATCTCCGACGCGGTGATGGCGTGGATGTCGGCGCCGTCGGCGAAGGCCTGTTTGAGCTGCGGGATCTCGGCGACATGGGCGAGCACGCGCAGCTCGATCTGGCTGTAGTCGGCGGAAACCAGCTTGTTGCCCTTGTCGGCGATGAAGGCCGTCCTGATCTTCCGCCCCTCGATGGTGCGTACCGGAA
>NZ_RZSW01000926.1:0-1520 GCF_003997375.1 Mesorhizobium sp. M5C.F.Ca.IN.020.29.1.1
GGCGCCACCAAACAGTGTGACATACCAGAGATCCTGGGCCGCCGGAATTTCGACCGCCGCCTCGGTCGCATTGGCCGAATTCCAGCCAAGCATCAGGGCCAATGCGGACACGCCAGCCAGCAAGCGCACTTTCATCGACAAATCCCCCACGACAATTAACAGGCAAATATCACGTCCAGTGCACGCATAACGTCCAGTGCATGGCTGAGCTGTCAACGTGAAAACCAGGGCGGGGTCGACCTGCGGAAATCGCTGTTGCAACGTTGCAACGTTTTACTTGCGCCTCATCGTGTCGGGCGCATTCGAATGAAGGACCAATGACCGGTAGTCAGGGTGCCACCTAGCCGGGCTTGTCTGCCTGCCTCGCCGCGACTCGGCGCATGGAGATGACGCGGCGGCGGCGAATTTCCGTGCGCATCGCCATCAGATGCAACGCGAAGAACAGCACGGTAAAGCCTAGAGCCATCACCAGCAACGGCCTCAGCATAGAGGGGTCAATGGTCGAGCCACCCATGCGGAACACCGAAGCCGGCTGATGCAGCGTGTTCCACCAGTCGACCGAGAACTTGATGATCGGGATGTTTATGAAGCCGACCAGGGTGATGATTGCGGCGGCCCAGGCGGCGCGCGCCGCATCGTCGAGTGCCCGCGTCAGCGCGATGATGCCAAGATACATCAGAAACAGCACGAACACCGAGGTCAGCCGCGCGTCCCATACCCACCAGGTGCCCCACATCGGCTTGCCCCAGATCGAGCCGGTGATCAGCGCGAGTGCTGTAAAGACGGCGCCGATGGGTGCCGCCGATTTCAGCGCGACATCGGCCAGCGGATGGCGCCATACCAGCGTGCCCAACGCGAAAACCGCCATCAGCGTGAAACACATCATGGCCAGCCAGGCGAAGGGCACATGGATATACATGATGCGCACGGTAATGCCTTGCTGGAAATCCTCCGGCGCAGCGAAGCTCATATAGAGCCCGGCGGCCAAGATGAGTGCGGCGATGGTCGCCAGCCACGGCACCACCTTATCGGCCAACCAGACAAACCGCGTCGGGTTGGCGAAATCCATCCAGCCGCTGAGGCGTGAAGTCAGGTCACTCATGCGGCCTTACATAAACCGGCGACGCTTTTGGGGCAATCGAGTGGTGGTGTCGCAGGCTGCCTTCCCTTCTCCCATAGGACAGGTGAGAAGGGAAGGCAGCCTGGCCGCTCAGGCGGCCTCGTCCGTGATGGTGCGGCTGAGGCGGCGGACTTCCTCGTCGTTGAGCAGGCCGCCGGCGCGCAGCAGGCTGGCGAAGCGGCCATTGCGCATCGACAATTCGGCGAAGCCGCCCATTTCGACCACCTTGCCCTTGTCCATGAACACAACCAGATCGGCATCTCGAACGGTGGTCAAGCGGTGGGCGATGATGAAGGTAGTGCGGCCGCGCCGCAATTCGTCGATCGCTTCCTTGACGCGGTCTTCCGTCTCGACATCGAGCGCGCTGGTCGCTTCGTCGAGCACCAGGATGGGCGAATCC
>NZ_RZSW01000927.1:0-1517 GCF_003997375.1 Mesorhizobium sp. M5C.F.Ca.IN.020.29.1.1
CTGTTATAATAGCTTTGGCTCGCGGTTTCCGCCACGGCGGATTCACAGCGGACCGGATTCAGGAAACGGGCTGGACAATGAAGAGCGGCGGCCGCCGGCAAGGCATCATGGATTTTCTGATGGACACTGGCACGGCCAGTGTCGATGACCTCGCCTCGCGCTTTGGCGTGTCCAAGATGACCGTCCATCGCGACCTCGACGAGCTTGAGGAAAGCGGTTTCCTGCGCAAGGTGCGCGGCGGCGCCTCGATCCAGCCGAGCGGCCTGTTCGAAAGCGATTTCCGCTACCGTCAGAAGCAGGCCGGTGAGGAGAAGCAGCGCCTGGCGGCTGCCGCCGTGGCGATGATTGAACCCGGCCAGACGGTGATCATCGACGACGGCTCGACGGCCGGTGGCATCGCGCGCCACCTTGCGGATCTCCGCCCGCTGACTGTGATCTCCAACAATCTGGCCGTCATACAGGATCTGGCAGGCATTGGAGGGATCACCCTGATTGCGCTCGGCGGCCAGTACAGCAAGAAATTTCATGGTTTCTTCGGCCTGCTGGCCGAGGACACGTTGAGATCGTTGCGCGCCGATGTGGCCTTCCTGTCGTCGTCTGCCATCCACGGCGCTTGCGCCTTCCACCAGGACCAGGAAGTGGTCCACACCAAGCGGCTGATGATGGCCGCCGCCAGGCGTAAATATCTGCTGGTCGATCACGGCAAGTTCGGCCGCACGGCCCTGCATTTCCTGACCGATCTCAAGGCGTTCGACGCCGTCTTCACCGGTCGCGAACTGGGACCGCAGATGCGCCAGGCGTTGGATGGCGCCGATGTTTCGCTAACACTAGTCGAGAAGGACTAGACCATGATCCCGAAAAGTGGGAATCGGTTTTCGGAAAAGATCATGGTCAAAGAAGAAGATAGAGCCCCATCCCGCTACGCGGGATGGAACAGACTCTAGAAGGAGGATGCGTGGTTTACTGGCTCGGCACAAGCTGGAAAATGAACAAGACGCTTGCAGAGGCGACTGACTTCGCCAAGGCGCTGGCGGGGTTCGTCCCCGGTTTCGACGACCGCATCCAGCCCTTCGTCATCCCGCCCTTCACGGCGGTCCGCGAGGTCAAGAAGGCGTTGGCGACGACGCGGGTCAAGGTCGGCGCCCAGAACATGCACTGGGCCGACGGCGGAGCCTGGACCGGGGAGATCTCGCCCGTGATGCTGACGGATTGCGGCCTCGACCTCGTCGAGCTCGGCCATAGCGAACGGCGCGAGCATTTCGGCGAGACCGACAATGCTGTCGGCCTCAAGGCAGCTGCGGCGGTAAAGCACGGGCTGGTGCCGCTCATCTGCGTCGGCGAGACATTGGCGCAACGCAACAGCGGCCAGGCCGATGCGGTGCTGGCCTTGCAGGTGCACGGCGCGCTAAAGGTCCTCGAAGGCGAGGCGAAAGCGGCGACGATCCTGTTCGCCTATGAGCCGGTCTGGGCGATCGGCGACAAGGGCATTCCGGCAAGTGCGGACTACGCCGATAGGC
>NZ_RZSW01000928.1:0-1506 GCF_003997375.1 Mesorhizobium sp. M5C.F.Ca.IN.020.29.1.1
GCAGGAAGAGCGGCCGCGCATCATCGAAGCGATCTCCGAAGCGCGCTCGCATGGCGATCTTTCCGAAAATGCCGAGTACCACGCGGCGAAAGAGGCGCAAAGCCTCAATGAGGGTCGCGTCAACGAGCTCGAGGACTTCATCGCCCGTGCCGAGGTGATCGACGTCACCAAGCTCAGCGGCGAAAAGGTCAAGTTCGGCGCGACCGTGGTGCTGGTCGACGAGGACACGGAAGAGAAGAAGACCTACCAGATCGTCGGCGACCAGGAAGCGGATGTGAAGTCCGGCCGCATCTCGATCTCCTCGCCGATCGCGCGGGCGCTGATCGGCAAGGAAGTCGGCGATGCGATCGAGGTCAACGCGCCAGGCGGTGCGCGGGGCTATGAGATCGTCCAGGTGCAGTTCATCTAGGGGTAGAGCGGGCAGGGTTTGTTCCTGAATCGCACTGTTTTAGCCCCGAGGTTTGCGCTGCCGCTCATCGCCCTGCCGGGCACTTCTCCCCGTATAGTGACGGGGAGAAGGACGCCGTAACCGACGGGTTTCGCCAATTATCAGCGTTGCAGGACAGGCGCCGAGTTCGCGTCCAGCCCCCTTCTCCCCGTCACTATACGGGGAGAAGGTGCCGGCAGGCGGATGAGGGGCGGCGCCGACCCTTCCATTTGGATTGACTCTATAAATCAACGCCTTCCGGTTGCCAGATCGTGCGCTTGGCGCTCCATAAGCCTCTCCGCCTCCGCCACCACTTCCGCAGGCACGACACGGCCGCCGGGCGCGGCCAGCAGCGTTGACGAGAACGGCCCGCGCGGGCCGGTCAGGCCGGGTTCTGTCGCCAGAAACACCGCGACCGTCGGCAGGCCGAAGGCACTGGCGAGGTGGGTGAGACCGGTGTCCGCGCCGATGACCAGCACCGATCGGCCGATGATCGCGGCGATCTCGGCAAGCGGTGATTTCGGCACCAGCACGGTCTGCGGAACGGCTTGGGCGATCGCCTCGGCAATCGCCTTTTCCCTGTCGTTAGACCAGGTGGTGACCGGCGTCATTCCTCTTCCCACGAGAAGCCGGGCAGTTTCGATCCAGTCGCCGACCGGCCATTTCTTGTCCTCGCGGCTGGTGCCATGCAGCAGGAAGGCGGTTTTTCCCCCGACAAAGTTCGAACCGCCGGCCGGCGGCATGATGCCGGACTCGAGCCCGGAAAAATCCGGTTCATAGCCGAGCGCCAGCCCGAACAGCCGCCTTGTGCGTTCTATGGCGTGCAGATCGCGCGGCACAGCGTAGCGGCGGTCGTAGAACAAAGTCGCCGAAGGCTCGCGAGCGCTCGACCGGTCGAAGCCGACGATCGGCGCCGCGGCCTGTTTCGCCACCAGGGCCGACTTCAGCAATCCTTGCGCGTCGACGACGAGATCGTAGCGGCAATCCCGCAAGGCGCGGCGCAATCCCGCTGCCTCGCGCCATGTGCCGCGGCCGAGTGGGCTTGTGCGCCAGCGCCGGATTGCCACTGTGTGGATGGT
>NZ_RZSW01000929.1:0-1506 GCF_003997375.1 Mesorhizobium sp. M5C.F.Ca.IN.020.29.1.1
TGCCCATACCCTGCAGGAACAATTGCTGCTCGCTGCTCCGCTTATCGTCGCCGATCCCGCCGATGATGCAAACGATGAGCAGGAGGTCGTCATCCTGCTTCACGATTTCTCGTTCTCATCGCCGGAGGAATTGCTGGCCGGCCTGCAGAGCAAGAACACTGGCGGCGCCATGCCAATAAACGGCATGGACCTGTCGGGTGACGCCGGCGGCGCCATGGCAGGGATGAGCCACGGCGGCATGGCGATGGATATCAACGACATCGAGTATGACGCCAATCTGGCCAATGACCGCTCACTGGACGACCCCGAGATCGTGCCGGTCGAACGGGGCGGACGCCTGCGGGTGCGGATCATCAATGGCGCCACGGCGACCGCGTTCACGATCGACTTCGGCGCGCTTGAAGGCGAGCTGATTGCGGTCGACGGTCAGCCTGTCGAGCCGGTCAGGGGCCGGCGCTTTCCGATGACGACGGGACAGCGCATCGACGTCCGCGTGCGGTTGCCGCGCGACCTCAGCGCCGCCTTCCCGATCCTGGCGCTGCGCGAGGGGAGCAAGGAACGCACCGGAATTGTCCTGCGCCCGGCAGGAGCGGCGGTGGCCAGGCTCGGGACGGCCGCGTATGTCGATGCTCCGGTTCTCGATCTGACGCTCGAGGCGCAACTTCGGGCAATAGTGCCGTTCGCATCACGTCGTGCCGACAAGACGTTCGATATGGCGCTGACCGGCGACATGGCCGCCTATCGCTGGCGTCTCGAAACCAGCGCTCCGATCCTGGTGGACACCGGCGATCGCGTCGAGGTCACGCTGCGTAACGACACCATGATGGCCCACCCGATGCACCTTCACGGCCATCGTTTCCAAGTGGTCCGGATTGATGGGCAGCGCTTCCAGGGTGCCGTTCGCGACACCGTGCTCGTGCCGCCGATGCGCTCGATCACCATCGCCGTCGATGCCGGCAATCCCGGGCAGTGGGCCTTCCATTGCCACCACCTCTACCACATGGCGAGCGGCATGATGTCGACCTTCGCCTACCGAAGCTGAGACATCGCCGGACGTGCGATCGCCGCCACCAACTGCGGCATGGAGAAGGATGATGAATAAGATCAATCTGGAAGTGCGCGACCTAGTCGGCATGATGGACTTCGCGGCGGTCGAAAAACGTCTCGAGGCACTGCCGGGCGTTGCCGGTGTCGCGATGAATGCGGGGTCGACCACCGCCACCATCGAGTTCGACGAGGGGCGGACGAGCCCGGAGATCCTTGCCCGGGAAATCGAGGCCTGCGGCTTCCATTGCCGCGGCGAGACCGTGCCGCGGCATCTGTGCATTCCCGGCAGCACGACGATTCCGCCGGGGCATCCGCGCGCGATCTCCGGGCACGCCGGGCATGATCACGCCGCCATGGTCCAAACGGGTCCAATGGACCGGAGGACAGTTGCGGCCAAGGTGCCGCACGACGCCATGGCCCATGAGATGGGGCACGGCGCCGGCATGGACATGCAAGACA
>NZ_RZSW01000092.1:0-15333 GCF_003997375.1 Mesorhizobium sp. M5C.F.Ca.IN.020.29.1.1
TCTATCGGCGGGGATACAGCGCTCAAGGAAGCAGCGACGGAAGCGCTGTTGTGGTTCGCGCATGCCCGGGAAGATCTGTTCGCACAGTTTACTGCGCTCGAGATCAACGATTCGGATCCGGTCGCTGGCATCAAGCCGCTTCAATCACACCCATCTCGGCTTGTCGCTTTGCGAGCCCAGTCCGCGCTCGATCTTCTGGTGAAGACTTCCGATTCGCTGGAGGCGCTTCTCACGAAGAATGGGCCTGAGGTGGTCGCAAGCCCGTCCCTCCCAGCATCTCGCACCTGGCTGGGCGATGCGCGGTTGGAGCAGCTTCTGCGCACGGCGTTTGATAGGGCTGCTTCGAGCATGGCCGCGGAGGTGTCGTCGACCGCATCGAGCGGAGAAGAGAACCTCGTTGGGAAATTGCTGGAGCGACTCCGCGGAGCGTGCGAGCAGGTGACCGAACGGGCGGCGATACTGGCTAGAGAGACCGATCGTGGAGAACGCCTGACGATTTCCCTCTCCCACCGTGTCATAGGTAAGACCGAAGAGGGCGATCCGGGTCTGGTGAAAGACCGGCGCTTCTCGGCCGATGTGACCCTCATCTTGCGCGCGCGCCGCGGCGCCGAGCCACCGTTCAGCCAACGAGCGACCCTTATCCAGGCGAAGCGCCTCCGACGCGGCACGCCGCTCGAGGGCGAGCATTATGCGGTCAACATGAGCCAGATGGAGGACATCGCAAATCAGACCAGTTCCAGCTTCCTTCTGGCGCTCGGTCCGCCGGCATTGGGCGTGACGATGCCGGTGGCGCCGGCGCAACTCCTGGTCGATCGCTTTGGCGTAATCGTGAAAGAGCGGCATATACATCCTGACCGGGTCGCCCGCTTAGGCAGGAGCTTGGCGGTCTGGCTGGTCGATGACGTGATCGGGCTCTGGACGGGTGACGCTCGGGAGGACGCCGTCGAAAAGGCCTCCGCCGGTGCGGGCGATCGCGACACCATTCTGGTCGAGATCGCAGTGGCGATGGAGTCGGTGGATCCGGAAGTCGAGGGCCGGAAGCGCTGACCGGATCGGGCGGCCTGCGGAATACCTATTGGGCGGCGACGTGAAATTCGGCCGAGGGGTGAGCGAACTTTCGCAAAACGTCGTTTCCGGAAATCCTGCGTCTTCACTTTGATGCGATCGATGTGCTCGTAGGATCAACGATGTCGCTCTTTTGGCATCCCGCGCGGATCGATAGACTACTCGGAGTAGAGAAGGTCATGTGGTGATACTACTACAAGGGTATTTCGACGATAGCGGGAGTCACGGCGGCGAGGGGATTTACGCCCTTGGCGGGTTTCTAGCGCCGGGCGTAAGTTGGCAGCGATTCAGTGCGGAATGGCAGGGTGTTTTGAACAAGGACCCCGCTATCGATTACTTCAAAATGAGCGAGGCAATCTCACTGCGAGGACAATTCGACCGTTGGCCGGGGCCCCTCCGGGATCAGAAGGTTTTCGAGCTCGCCGAGGTGGCGGAAAGGTGGGCTGTCGCTCGCATCTCTGCGATGGTCTTCAAGGAAGATTTTGACACTCACATCAGAGGAGCCTCGCCTTGGCGCGAACTCGATAATCCCTACTTTTTGCTCTTCAATCAGATCATAGTTCTGACCCTGGGCTTTGTCCAAGAGCTCGGCAAGCGGACGCTGGATATCAGCGACACGAAGGTCGAGTTCGTATTCGACGAACAAGGACTGTTAGGGCGAGACGCGGTGGGGTGGTGGGATGTGCTGAAGCTGGCGCTGGAGCCGGAGAAGGTGCAGCTTCTGGGAGCCCCTCCAGCGTTCGGCTCCGACAAGCGGCTATTTCCGCTGCAAGCAGCCGATCTCCTTGCCTGGTCTGTCAGGAATGCCGTTGAAGGCGGCGAAGGCAGTGTGCTCGCGAACGCCGTAGTCCAAACCCTAAAAAGGGTCCCGCCTTACGGCGGATTTGTCAGCGGAGATCAGATGCGGGAATCGTTGCCGGAGCTGATCGCGATAAGCGAGCCATACTGGCCACGATAGGCCTATGTGTTCCTGATGGTGTTGGGAGATCTGTCGATGTTGACCGCTTTGTGACCGGCGATCCGGCCATGGTGAGCCGTTTTGGATTCTCGATCCCTGCTTTGACAGGACGGCACGGCCCGTGTAGGTGTCCTTAGTCCTCGGACAGAGGACAGCGGACGAGAATCGAATGAAAAGCCAGGACATTGTCATACTGCTCAAGCTCATCAGCCTCCAGGAGCAGGAAAAAGAAAAAGGTGTCGAAATTCTGCGCCGGGAAGCGCAGGGCGAGGATCCATATTCTGTCCGCAATCTGGAGTCTTCTCTTGGCATAAGCAAGACGGAGGTCAATGCATCCATCAATCGAAGTCTTGCATCCGGTATCGCGGCTAAGGACAGAGATACGGGCCGAGCGAAGCCGAGCCGCAGGATCCTGCAGAATTTCATCGTGCACGGGTTAAAGTTCGTTTTTCCAGCGAAGCCCGGAGCAATGCAGCGCGGAATCCCTACCGCATTTGCGGCGCCCGTCCTAAAGAACGCGCTGATAAGCGCCGGCAGCTATATCTATGTGTGGCCCTATGCCAGCGGCCGCGACATGGGACAATCGGTGACGCCGTTGTTCAAAAGCGTTCCTGAAGCCGTTCAAAAGGATAATCGCCTGTACGAGTATCTTGCCCTTGCGGACGCAATACGACTCGGAAACCAGCGCGAAGCTGGCCTCGCGGCTGAGCGTCTTTCGGAAAGGCTCGCGAAGAAATGACCACCATCCGAGGCCAGCTGCTAGCAATGCTAAGGGCTGTCGCGGAAGCTCTAGGCGATGACCTGCGAAAACGACTTGTATTCGTCGGTGGATGTACGACCGCTCTTTTCATCACCGATGCCATCACGCTCGAGGATGTCAGAGCGACTGACGACGTCGACCTAATTGTCGATCTGGCCGGCTTTTCGGAATGGGCGCAACTTCTGGAACAGCTTCGAGAGCGAGGGTTCTCGGAATCACCCAACGACAGTGTCATTTGCCGAATGCATCTCGGCGAGATCAAAGTCGATTTCATGCCAGACGATCCCAAAATCCTCGGATTCAGCAATCGTTGGTATGAAAGCGGTATCGAGACTGCGGTCGACTACCCGTTGGACGAGAACCTCATCATCCGCCTCCTAACACCCGCACTTTTCGTCGCGACGAAGCTGGAGGCATATCTTGGCAGAGGTGCGAACGATCTGCTCTCTAGCCGGGATGCCGAGGACATACTTTTGATCGTCGACGGCCGAGAAGAGTTGGTCGCAGAGCTCGGAGCCGCGGACGATGACGTCCGCAGCTACATCGGTGACCAGGTCAAAGCTCTGCTTGAAGCTCCAGATTTCGATGACTTTCTGGAAGGAAATATCAGAGGCCCCCAAGGCCGAGTCGAGATAGTGCGCGAGCGATTTATTGCGATAAGCCAATATACCAGCGGTGGCTGACGTGGGCTTTGACGTCGATTGGCACAGCCAGCAGGGCACAAGAACTCCGGACAACCGCGACTATGCGGGTGTCGGTAAACGCGCTGACACTATCCTATGCATCGTCCTGGATGGTTCTACATCGACACCCACGAGCGGAGAGTTGGTTCGCGAGATCACCCGCGAAATGATCGATTGGTACGTCGCATCGGCCGCTGAGATAACAGTCGAAACTTTGACAGCGCAGTTGCGCCGAACACACGAATCCCTGTCCAAAATTTTCCCATCGGATACGGCCAGCTACGGGATCGCCCATTTTGATGCAGCAGGGCGGGCTCTCGTTTTGCACGCCGGCGATTGTTTATTTGGACGCTACGACGAAAAAGGCCCCGTTCAATGGCTGACCCAACCGCACACGCTTGCGAACGCTTTAGGTGAGATGCCCGTTGATGAAATCGCCAAAGTCAGCGCACGGCATCGGCTGACGCGGAGCTTCCGATCTCGAGAATTCATCATGCCCGATGCGGTCGAGATCGAACTTGCCGGTGCCTCTCTCGTCGCGGCGACAGATGGATTCTGGGCCGAATTGAATCTGGCCGAACAATTGGAATTCGTCGATCGACGCTATCAGCCGACGAGAAGCGAGAGAGACGATCGCAGCATGTTGCTCATTCGATACCTTGATGATGGCCAGACAAATCGGCTTTTCCAACGACGAGGCCCTTCAGAAAACATGTATTTGAGGAGCGCGGTGAAAGAGTGAATAGACAACCCCAGCCCGTAATCCCTGCAGCAGAATTGATCTGGCATGCACAGTGTTATTCTATGGGTTTCGTCGCTCTAATTTGGTAGTGAAGTTGGACGGCTGGGGCCGTGGGAAAAGGGGGATGCGTGGAGGCGGAGGCGAGCAAGACGACGCTGCTCGCCCGTGCTCGCCTTGCTGCGCGGGATTTGGCGCGTGCGGCCACGTCACCGCAGACACGTGCCGATGCATGCCTCGATCTGCTTGCGGATCTCGGCGTGGACGAACGGCTCGAGCCCTTCCGAAAGGCTCTCCATGCTTTACCAGTGGACGAGCGTCATTACTGGATCGGGACGCTCTACACGCTTATATTGCCAGCCAAGGTTCGGCGGTCGCAAGCCACCTACTTTACCCCCCCAACGGTTGCAGACGCGGTTGTAGATTTCGCCATCGAGGCTGGATTTGATCTGTCGAGTGATGACGTCCTCGATCCGGCGGCGGGTGGCGCGGCCTTCCTTTCAACGATCGCTGGACGGATGTCCTCAGCGGGCCTCGCTGCAAAGGAGGTCGCCTACCGGCTGAACGGAATCGAAATCGACGCCGGCCTCGCCACACTGTCACGCAGGCTGATAGCCGAACGGCTGAAGGCGCCCCTACCGCGGGATGTGATTCTCATAGGGGACGCGCTGCGCGTGCCGATCCCAGCCTCCTATGGGTTGGTCATCGCGAACCCGCCCTACGGCCGAATGTCGATGGAGGAGGTCCGCGGAAATGCGTGGCGGCGGGTCGCGCATAGGGGGCACATAAACAAGTACGCCCTATTTGCCGAACTCTGCTTCCGCAACGCGAAGCCCGGCGGCATTGTGGCGCTCGTCATCCCGTCGAGCTTCCGGTCAGGCCCGCTCTATGATCGCATGCGCCAGTTTATTCGGTCGCAAGGCGAGGTCCTTACCATCGGCTCGATCGCGGGTCGCGACGGGGTCTTTCTCGACGTGGCCCAGGACATCAGCGTGCTGATAGCACGCAAGGGAATGGCACATCGCCCCAATGTGAAGGTTCGGTTCCCAATCATCGGCACAACGTCGCCGGCGGCGACCGTTGTCGCGCAGGTTCTTCCCGCCAAGTCCGAAGACGCTTGGCCGCTCCCGCCGGTCGACCCCGAAAAGATCGGCGGCGCGACGCTGGCCGACTATGGCGTGACCGCGAAGGCAGGATACTTCGTCTGGAATCGCGAAGGGGCCAGGCTTGTGACGAAGCTCGGACATCTGGACGGCTTTCCGTTGGTATGGGCAAAGAACGTTCGAGCGGGGCAGGTGTGCCGACCCGCAGGCAAGCAGGGTACGAAGATGGACTTCGTGACCTTCACAGAAGCAAGCGCAGCCGTGGTCCGAACCCCTGCGGCCGTCATGCAGCGGACGACAAACGACAAGCAGCCGCGACGGCTCATCGCGGCAATCGTCGATCCTGCAGTTGTGATGCGATGGGGCGGTTTCGTCACTGAAAATCATACGATCGTTCTCACCGCCGAGAGCCCCAAACGGCTTGCCCTCGCCGTCAAACTGCTCAACACGAGTGCCGTCGATCAGCGATACCGCCGTGTGTCTGGAACGGCAGCGGTTTCTGTCACGCTGCTTCGGCAACTTGATCTTCCAACGCCGGCGGCCTTCTCGGCTGCGCTCCGCGGGGCCGACGGAGATGCGGAAACCGCAGCATTGACCGCATACCGCAGTCAGCAAGAATCGGTTGAGACGTGATGGCGCGGTACCGACCCTTTGACCGCGCACCTGGCACGGAACTTAAGGACCGGGCCCTGCAGCGCCAGACGCAGCTGGATAAGCGGGCAGGTCTCACCTCCAAGATATCGTCGATGGTCTCGCGGCGAGCGGCGGAAACGGTCTTGGCGCCGGAACCTGTCCAGCGACCGCCGCGGAACGTCGAACGGTATATGGAGGCTCTTGCCGGGCAGCCGCTTCATCGACTTGGATCGCCGGAAGCGGTTGTGCTCACACCGGCCTACGAACGGCTCGTCCGATCGGCCGCCGAGGTGGCGAGCAACGGATCGGCGCAGGTGATCATGCCGTGGCCCCCGACTCGCATGTCGCCTTCGGCGATCGTCTCCCTGCTGTCGATTGCCGCCATCAGCAGTGCGGAGCCCGTCCAAATCACAATCAAGAACGAACGCTCGCTCAGTCGGCAAAGAGCCGACGACGTGCGCGCCGTCGTATTCCCCTATGCCCGGAGCACACACGCGCAGGCACGCGCCGTGCAGGTTGATCGCCACGGTGTGGGCGAAGTGCACTTCGACCACCTGAAGCGCTACCTGGATGGGGAGAGCGACGCTGCAAAGGATTACCACCAGGTTCTGGCCCGTGTCCGCAAGCTGACAGGCCGAGCCTCGGACGGTCGGGACTACGCCGAGTTCGAACATCCGATCCTCGACGAGATTGTACCGCACGGTCCGGCGAGAGGAGAGCGACCTTCCAATAGCTCGCTACTTTGGCGAACGCGGAGCAAGACTGACATCGCGACGCACAAGCGATCCGGGGATGCGGACAACCCCTCAAACGCGGCATACTATCTCTACACGATCCGAGCCGGGGATCGGCTCGGCATGGAGCTGAGGGGGATCACGAGGGCGCCCGACCTCCTGATCCTTGACCTGTCGCGGACCGCGCGCGACCGGCTCGGATGGAATTGGCTGAAGCACGCTGGCGACATGATCGAGTGCATGCGCGAGGTCCATCCAACCGCCGGCATTCTTGTGCTGGCGGATGATCCGTGGACATACCAAACTGCCCGGTTTCAGCTTCTCGGAACGAAGCAAACCGGGCGAAGGTGACACCGGCCCTGGGACACGTTGTCTACTCGCCTATCGCCGGCATCGTTCAGGACACAAACCAACCGAAACTCCAGTTCGAGGGCGGTGCGCGGATAGAAATCGATGGTTTTTTTGGCGACGTCGATCGGAATATCGAGCGGCTTCGGGGACTCGCGCACAGGCTATCGGAGATGGGGGATCCGGCCGGGGCCGAGACGGCGCGAAACATGATCGCCACAGTTCGGCGCGCCGCCTGCCTGCCGGGATCTATCGCCGATCTTAGTCGGTTTCTCGAGCGAGAAACATCGACCGCGACCGCGAACGATCGACTGGCGACGTATCGCGTTGCGGCAGATGTCGCGTCCCTTTCCGACCCTCGCAGCCTTGCCAGCCAGGCGGACGCGGAGGCGCAGGTCACTGCTGAGACGATTGGCGTCATGCGTTCCCTTGAGCGGGCGACGCCGATGTCGACACTCCTAGCAGAGGCGATACAGCCGGCGCTTCGCTCCAGTTCCCGATCAGCCTTCGTTTTCCGTTCTGACATGGTGGCGGAGTTCGCGGCCGACCGGCTGTCCGCCGCGCATCCAAAACTGACGGAGCGGCTCGATGCCGGGATAATCCGCGTCGGTGGCGCCCGCGTGCTGAGCACCATCACGGCGATGCCCAGCTCGCTGCGCAATCAGTTCAAGCGTGCCATCATTGTCGCACCGACGAGGTCTGCCATCTTGGCGACGCTGGCCGAGCCGTGGTTGCCGGAGCACGTCGTGATCCTCGCCGACGCGGACACGCTTGCTTTCGCGGCCAGGGACGCCGACCGGCTGGCGCGGGAAATCGACGTGCCCGCGCTTGCCGTCCGGCTTCGAGCCTTCGCTGCCCGAGCGACGGCGCGCGTCAGCGAGATCGGGCGACACGCTGTGCAGCTTGATTCCGAGATGCCTACCGATGACATCGAGTTCCCGCCGGGGTCGGTGGTCGACCTCAGCGGAGGTTCTCGAGGCGAGCGCCGTCTGGTTGAAATATCCATGAACAACGGACAGCGCATCATCGCACGCGCATCGACAGGCATCGTCCTGCGCAACGACAGCGCCGCGACGACCTCCTTCATCGAACGACCGGCCTCGCAGATTCGCAAGGGCGAAGAGGTTTGCGTGATTGGACCGGGGTTTGTCGAGCGGGCGCGCACGCTCGTAAATGTCCGCGCTACCGCTGCGGCCGAAATTCGCGAATACCATCTGCAGGTCGCCAGCCGCTTCAGCGCCATAGCCGGAGATTCAGTCAACGAACGCCTGCGGGTCGTCGTGTCGCTGATGCGTGAACCGCGTGTTTCAATCGAAACAGCACGCTATTGGGTGGATCTTAACGACGAGCTCGACAAGCCACTGCACGACGTGGTGCCGCACGCGCCACATGATCGCGAGACGTTCATGCGTTTCACCGGTGCGCTCGGGATAGGCCCCAAGCTGGCGGAGAGCTTCTGGCTATGGGCCGTGGTTGCGCAGCGCTCGCATCGGCTGCGCTCGGGCAACATCTTCCACGACGCTTTCCGTGGTATTCTGACGGACCCTCATGCCGCGCTCGCCAGCAATCGCAACCGGAGTGATGACATTCGTGCGCTCCGGGCCATGGCCGAAGAACACGTGGCTACCGTGGCAGAAACACGGAGCTTGGAGGTGACGTGAAGGGACATTCGGACAAGCAGCTGGGTGAAATCGACGTCGAGCTCAAGGAGGCCGTGTGCGACGCGCTGGTCAACGCACTCGTCGCTAGAGTCAGCGGCGGCGACGAGCGCGGTCTCACCATCCTCGGCAGCTCGCCCCGTCGCGGCGTGTTCGCGGGGCAGCTGCTCCCACGGTTCGATGTTGGCGGCGTTGTGGACGAGACATCGGACATTCGGATCGCTGCTGTCGGGGTAGATTTTGTCGTGGGCGCCGGAGCTCGTGCGACCATCCAAGTCACGCCACGGTTCTCGGTTTATGTGCGCGTCATCCCCCTCTGGAAGGATCTCGTAGCCGGCGGTGGCGAACTCGACTTCGACTTCAGACTGCGTAAGAGCATCCAACAGCAGATTGACGACGCGATCCGCACGGAGCGCGTTTCGGCGCTGCAGGCGGCAGGGGTCGATCGTCCCGACTGGAAGGGAATGGACGAGGCGAAGCGTTCCAAGGTGCGAGCGCAGCGTGCGCAGATTCTCGCCGGGATCCGGACAAAGGCGTATGCGGCGCATGGCATCAAACTGCTGTCCGGGGAACCCGAGCCGCTGAACACCGAGCCATCACCCGACGATGCGGTCGGTGATCCCAATACCCCGGACGACAACGTCGCTCAGGCGGCACCGATTGCGCGCCTCGTTCGCGAAAGCCGCGCAATACCGTTGCACCATGTCGACCCGGCACCCATACCCGGGAAATGGCGTCGGATTGATCTTGCGCTTCCAGCTCTGGCGTTTGCGACCGACGCAGACGACACGACGCTGACCGCGACGGTCGATGCGTACAATGTGATCCTTGCAAACGCCGTGTGCGCGCAACTCGAGGCCTGGGTGACCCGGAACGGGGGCACCGAAGCCTGGCGTGACGCGACCGTGCAACCGGGCGAGACCCTGGACGAGGCAAGGTGGACGGCAGCCATGGCTGCGCTAGCAGCCCAACCGGTCGACCGTTCACGGGTTGTGCCGGATCTCTCACGAGTGGTGCTGAAGGTGGAGCGGCAGGCAGACTTCCTCGATCCGAGCCGCCTGTCGCTGCGCGTTATGCTAGATAACCAGTCCCCGGAGCCGACGCCGCGAGATGCGCAAGGTCGTTGCAACACGGTGTTCGGCGCAGGGCTTTCGTTGAATCTGCCCCAGGCCGCACATCAGCCCCTTCGGTTGGACCGAGTGGAACCGTCATACCGCTTCCGCGACCATCTTGATTATCCTGCGATCGGCCTAAACTGCGGTGTTCACGCGGACATCGCTGCAGGCGAACTACGCCTCGCCACGACGGCCGCGCCACGCTTCGCTCAGCCGCGTATCGTCGCTCGCCAGATCGACCTACCGTTCCAGTTCTCTATCCTGAAGGACCCAGGGTTCGACGCGACCAAGCTGTTCGAGTTGCCGCGAGCCTATGTCAAGTGGATCGACGAGCAAGAGGTTCGTCTCAAAGACACGGTAACAGCGGGCCTGGATCGCGCCGATGCGGAGATTGAGTCCGCACGTCTGCGAAAGGACATTGCCGCACAGCTCGCCGAGGCCCGCTACATCGAACGCGGCGTCGAGATGCTGATCGCTTCGAAGAGAGCATATGAAATGCTGGCCGGGCTGGCCGGGGCGGATCGCGCGGCCCTTGAGTCCCGCGCCGCTCCCTGGCGCGCCTGGATCATGACCAACGAGGCCTTCGCTCTACGCGACGCACACGACCCTAAGCGGGGCTGGCGACTTTTTCAGATGGCATTCGTCCTCGCGCATGTCCCGGTGTTCAGCTCCCGGATTGAGGAGTGGCGCGAGTATCATGACCCGATGCTGGACGAGGACGGCGTCAGCCTGCTGTACTTTCCGACCGGTGGTGGCAAGTCCGAGGCGTTCTACGGCACGCTGCTTTTCGCCATGTTTCTTGACCGATTGCGCGGAAAAGATCGTGGCATAACGGCGATGATCCGCTACCCACTCCGCCTACTAACGCTTCAGCAAGCGCAGCGTCTCCTAAAGTTGGTGGTGCGGGCCGAAATCGTGCGCCGCCGCCATGCCGTGGGGAACTGGCCGTTCGAGATGGGGTTCTGGGTCGGAAACCAGAACACACCCAACAACTACCGTGCGTTCCGCGCCGATATCCCGTTGGCGAGCGATCGGGAGTTCGCCGACGATAGCGAACTCGACGGTGCGACGGGAGATGACGAGCAGCGCGCTCAGGGTCGCCGATACGTCGAGGCGCGCGAGGCCTATGACAAGATCCCCGAGTGTCCCGTATGCGGCGAAGCAACCGGGCTGAGGCGCGATGAGGGCGAAGGGCCACTCGGAAAGCGAGCGGTGATCGTCTGCTTCAACGACGGCTGCGAGTGGAACCGGGAGCATGGCGGGCGGCATCCGCTGCCGTTCCTGCTGACCGATGATGCAATTTACGCTCGCGCACCCGCTATCGTGCTCGGAACCGTCGATAAGCTGGCCATGCTGGGCCAGCACACGGCTACTATCAGCAAGGTGCTCGGCATGTTCGGCCTGGCCCGTCGAATCGACCGGTGGGGCAACCTCGACACCCCGCGACGCGAGGACGACCTCCGCCGCGATCCCGCCGAAGACGACATCTCCAACGTCTTCCCCGCGTACGCCAAGGGCACGCGTGTCTTCCACGACCCGTTCCCCTCGCTCGTTATCCAGGATGAGGCGCACCTGCTTGAGGAAAGTCTTGGCACTTTCAGCGGGCTGTTCGACACACTGCTTGAGACGATCCTCCAGGATGTGGCCGAGATGGCCGGTGACGGGCTCCAAGTCGCGCGCCGCTGGGATGGTGACGGGTGGGGCGCGCCGCGAATGCCCAAGGTCATCGCCGCAACCGCTACCATCTCGGCGCCCGAGCGCCAGCTTGAGACACTCTATCAGCGCGTGCCTCTGCGCTTTCCCTATCCAGGGCCGGACCTCTACCACTCGTTCTTCGCGGAGCCCGCCGCGCCGCCTGCCGGAAACGCAGGGCGCGTCGCGCTCGCTGCATCCCTCTCGTTCGCACAGGCACCGGAGCAAACTGCGCCGTGGATGCGACTCTATGTGTCCCTCATGACCAACGACGCCACACATACGGTCACGACGGTCGGGGTGCTGGCGGCCTTTCACAGCATCATAACCGCGCTATGGGATGGAATGTTGGGCGCGGGCAGCCGCCCGGCGGCTATCGCGGCTATCCGGGGGGCGGTTTCTCGGGGCGTCGCTGGAGATTGGCATCGGGCGGCGATTGATCGCGCCGTTGCCCAAGGCCGTGCCGGCGAAATAATGGCGCTTGTCGACCTCCATCGCATCGCCCTCGCCTATGTCACCAACAAGAAGGGTGGCGATCAAATCATCGATGCGTTGGGTGCGGCAGTTGAACACCAACATAGGCGTATCGGTCGCAGCCACGCCGCGTTTGAGAGCCGGTTGATATCGGGTGGGATCGACATGAAGGACATCCAGGCGGTCATGGAGGATGCCGAAAAGTCGTTCGTCGGTGGGGACTATCCCGATATTGCAGCAACCCTTCGCAACATTGTCGCCACGTCGGCGATCAGCCACGGCGTGGACGTGGACCGGTTCAACAGCATGTTTTTCGCTGGCCTGCCCTCTGACATCGCAGAGTATATCCAGGCGTCGAGCCGTGTCGGTCGCACGCATGTGGGGTTCGTGATGCTGCTACCGACGCCCCAGAACCGTCGCGATCGCTACGTTATCGAGACCCATGACATCTTCCACCGATTCCTCGAGCGCATGATCGCACCGCCCGCTGTCGAACGGTGGGCAGAGAACGCGATCAAGCGGACCATGGCGTCGTATGTTCAGGCATGGGCCATGCTGCGCGAGGCGCGCGAATTCCTGGCCCAAGACGATGGTCGGAAAGCGGAAGTAAGTCACATGGACCAGATCAGCCGGTTCGCCACCCTGGCGCAGCGCAACCATGTCGCGCTTTGCGAGACGTTGGGGGGGTTCATGCTGCGCGCCAGTGGTTTCGCCGGCAAGGGCGCGTCTCAGCTGGGCGCTCCACACTACGAGGACTTCTACCGTGCCTTGGTGGAGAAGCAGGTCGATACGTTCGTACGCGACATATCGAGTCGGGGCACGATCGCCAGCCTGCGGGACTATTGGGACGACTTGCCGGCGTTTCGACCCCCAATGACGTCGCTGCGCGACGTCGACGAGGCAGGGTACATCGTGGCCGCGGGGCGAGATCCCCTTGCGCGGGGGCGATCCACCGATGTCGATCGGCAGGATCTGGCGAAGGTGATGCGGGCGATCAGGACCCAACGCGGCACAGCCTCGGAATTGGATGCAGACGGAGGCGACGATGGGCGAGGGTAAGGGCACCGGCGGAGACTGGCGCACATCAAACCGCCGGCCGTCCTCCTTCGGTGGTGCAAGGCGCGAGCCGGAAGCGCTAGAGCCGCCGACTATGTCGCGATCGCGCGTGCAGCTCGCCAGCTCCTACGCACCCGGAGTGCTTATGACGTGGGAGGGGGGAAAGGGAATATGCCGCGCCGTCCCACTGGCGAACGATATCTCCAAGCAGCTCAACCGGACGACGATCGATCTCGTCTTCGAGAATCTGAGTGACTTCGCCACTAATTGGCGCGATCGGGCGATGAAAGCCGTTCCTGACGCCCTGCCCGAACTCATCCTCGACGCCCCCTTCCGCGATTCCCGGACCGGGGAGGTACGGATCGAGCGGGGCGATTTTCAGATGACAGGACCAGACCGTGTTGGCTACGTCCCCTATCCCCTCGTTTACCGCTGCGGCATCTGCGGTTCGACCCGTGAATACGAGAGCATCGCGGATCAGGCGAGGCAGCCGCTGCCAAGAAAGTGCAATGGACACGATGCCCGCTGGACCCAGATCGACGTCGTTTACGTGCACTGGTCGGGCGAGATTCAGCCGCTCAGCCCGTTCAACTACAATTTTGATCCGCAGACCGGCAGCACCCGCCAAATCAGGATGTGCACCTGCGGTTCAACCAGCTTCAAGCTGCGGAACGACGCCCCTGTTTTCTCGGAATGGCGGTACGTCTGCGAAGGCTGTGGCGATACGCGCCCGCTCAAGAAGGCCGAGCCCGAGGTCCTTTCACGATTGCAAACCGAGCAGAATACCAGTGGTCGCGCCTTCCAGTGGATCGAAATCAATATGCTGCCGGTGTCGTACCGGGCCAACTCAACCTTCTACCCACAGCGCACCAGCTTTATCGAATTCCAGGATAGCGCCGTGGTTGAGCTGATGACGCCGCCACGGGTCGGCGAGCTGGTGGCGAAGCTGGCCCAAATTCATAACATCCCATTCGCCGAGCCAGCGGAGGACGAGGTGCGGGCGGCGGTGCAGGCCGACCCGAAGCACCGCAGCGACTGGGACGACTACCTTAGCTTCCTCGAGATGGCTAGCCGCGCGGACGAAAGCGGTCGTCCTGAACGCGCACGGTCATACCGCGATAGCGCACACGAGTTGCGCGAGGGTTGGTTCGCTGCTGGCATTGTTGAACGCGGCAGGCTGGGCAGCGCAGGCGTCCTGAGGGCCATCACGCAGCGTGAGGATTGGACACGCCGCTATAATCCGATCCGGCTCACCATCCAGCACGATGCGTTCCTGCGCGAGCATATCGAAGAGGCTATGGCCCGACACGCGGCCGTCGACGTGATGGAGCCCGACATCACATTGACCGACGTCGTGAACGATCCCCAGCGCAAGGCGCGCTACCAGTCCAATATTGGAAATCTACTAGCGCATTTGGGCATGGAACGCTTGGTGATCGTCCGCAATCTGCCAATCTGCGAGTTCAGTTTCGGCTTCACGCGGGTTTCCGCGACGCCCGTCTACAAGCGTGAGCATCAGGGCACGAGCGTCGACATGCCAGTGCGCCTCAAGGCGTTCGACCAGTTGCCGATCCAAGGCACGAAACGACCAATATACGTGACCCAGCAGCAGAACGAGGCACTCTACTTCAAGCTGGACGAGGCCAGAGTGGTCCGCTGGCTGCAGGCCAATATGGTCACTGACGTGCCCCACGATGGTCTCGGCCGAGGCTATCTGGAGCGCTACGAGGATTTCGGCCCGTTCCTCGAAATGTTCAAGGACCGCGAGGGTAGTGGCGGCTATCCGCGCACAGTGCCAGCGTACGTTTACCTACTTCTCCACACCCTGTCGCACCAGATGATGCATTCGCTAGCAGATTCGTCGGGCGTCGACCGCGATGGCATCGGTGAGCACATCTTCCCGGCGGACCTTGCCTTCGTGATCTATCGGAAAGGCATGACCCCTGACCTTGGCAACATCTCCGCAATGTGGCGCAACCATGCCGATGAGTTTCTGCGCCGCGCGCTCGATCCGCGCATGTTGCGATGCGGTTCGGGCAGCCTATGCGACGCCAGGGGCGGCGCTTGCCCGGCTTGCGTCATGGTATCCGAGGTAAGCTGCATCGCCTCCAACCTCTTGCTGTCGCGTGCTGTCCTCAAGGGCGGCAAAGGCCCGGAATGGGAACCCAGATCGGCACCCGACCTCGTCGGCTTCTTCGACCCGGCCGTGGCGAAATGACCAACGAAGTATTCATTTCGCCACGAGCCACCGCCAGGCTCGTCGTGACGATGCCACCTGCGCCGAGTCGATTGGCGGACGCGCTCGCTGCCGACAT
>NZ_RZSW01000930.1:0-1500 GCF_003997375.1 Mesorhizobium sp. M5C.F.Ca.IN.020.29.1.1
ACAAGGGAGAAGGGAGAAGGTGCGGCGCCCACAGGCGCTACTCCTTCACCGCACCGGTCATCGAGGACACATAGTGCTCGACAAAGAATGAATAAAGCACGACCACCGGCAGCGAGCCGATCAGGGCTCCGGCCATCAGCGCTCCCCACTCATAGACGTCGGAACGGACAAGCTCCGTGAGCACCCCGACCGGCACGGTCTTGTTTTCGGACGACTGGATGAATGTCAGGGCATAGATGAATTCGTTCCATGACAGGGTGAATGCGAATATGCCGGCGGAAATCAGGCCGGGCACCGACAGCGGCAGCACGATCTTGGTGAGGATCTGCCACCGGCTCGCCCCGTCGATGAGCGCGCATTCTTCCAGTTCGAACGGGATGGAGCGGAAGTAACCCATCAACAGCCACGTGCAGAAGGGTACCAGGAAGGTCGGGTAAGTAAGAATGAGCGCGAAGGGCGTGTCGTAAAGCCCAAGGTTGAACACCATCACCGACAGCGGGATGAACAGGATCGACGGCGGCACGAGATAGGCGAGGAAGATCGCGAGCCCGACCTGCCGCGCCCCCGAAAACCTCAGCCGTTCGATCGCATAGGCCGCGAACACCGCAGCCAGCAGCGACAGGAACGTCGCGGCGGTCGAGATGATGATCGTGTTGAGCAGCCAGCCGGGATAGGACGTGTCGAACAAGAGATAGCGGATGTGCTCGAATGTCGGATGCACGACCCAGAACGGATTGAAATTGGCGTAGTCGGTCATCTCGTGATTGGGCTTAATCGCCGTGATCGTCATCCAGTAGAACGGGAACAACAGCACGATGACGAACACCAGCAACGGCAGATAGACCGTCACCACGCGCCGCGGCAGGCTCTGAAGGTAGCCCATGCCGCCTTCGTCGAGTTCTGGACGTTTCGTTTTTTTGATCGTGGCCATGTCAGTCTCCGCCGCCCTGCTGCCATTTGCGGCGTTGCAAGCCGAAATAGCTGAACAGGATCGCCGCAAGCAGGAACGGGATCATGGCGACAGCGATGGCAGCGCCCTCGCCAAGCTGGCCTCCCGAAATGCCGCGCTGAAACGACAATGTCGCCATCAGATGGGTGGCATTGACCGGTCCGCCGCGGGTCAGCACATAGATCAGCTGGAAATCGGTGAAGGTGAACAGCACAGAGAACGTCATGGTGATGGCGATGATCGGCGTCAGCAGCGGCAGCGTCACAAAACGGAACAATTGCCAGCGGCTGGCGCCGTCGAGCGTGGCGGCCTCGTAAAGCGACTGGGGAATCGTCTGCAAGCCGGCCAGCAGCGTGATGGCGACGAACGGAATGCCGCGCCAGACATTGGCCGCGATCACCGAAGCGCGCGCATTCTCCGGGTCGCCGAGGAAATTGATGCGATGGTCGATTAGGCCCATTTCCATAAGCGCCCAGGACAGGATGGAGAACTGCGAATCGTATATCCACCAGAAGGCGATGGCCGACAGCACCGTCGGCACCACCCACGGC
>NZ_RZSW01000931.1:0-1480 GCF_003997375.1 Mesorhizobium sp. M5C.F.Ca.IN.020.29.1.1
CTTCGGGGAGCGCCATCTTGACCTTGTCGGAATCGGCCGCGACACGGCCATGGCAAGCGAGCGACAACTCGAATGCGCCGCCCATGCAGGTTCCGTTGATCGCCGACACCCACGGCTTGCCAGAGGTTTCCAGTTTGCGGAACAGGCCGGTCATATAGCCGGCATTCTCGAACAGCGCCTTGGTCGCCTTGTCCAGGTCCTTGGCTTTGTCGGCGGCGAAGGTCGCCAACATCTTCTGCAGCATGGTGATGTCGGCGCCGCCAGAGAAACTATCCTTGCCGGAGGTGATCACCGCCCCCTTTATCGCCGCGTCACTCGCCACCTTGTCGACGATGGCGTTCAGTTCCAGCATCGCTTCTTCGGTGAAGACGTTCATCGAGCGGCCAGGCATATCCCAGGTGACCAGCGCGATGCCGTCAGCGTCGATGTCGAGGGTGAAGTTGGTGTAGCTCATCGTCTTTCTCCCGTCAGACGCGTTCGATGATCGTTGCGGTGCCCATGCCGGCGCCGATGCAGAGCGTCACCAGCGCGGTGTTCAGGTCGCGGCGCTCCAGTTCGTCCAGCACCGTTCCGAAGATCATCGCACCTGTGGCGCCGAGCGGATGGCCCATGGCGATGGCGCCGCCATTGACGTTGATCCTATCGTGCGAAATGTCGAAAGCCTGCATGTAGCGCAGCACCACCGAGGCGAACGCCTCGTTGAGCTCGAATAGGTCGATGTCCGACAGCTTCATCCTGGCGCGCTTCAGCAGCTTCTCGGTCACGTCGACTGGACCGGTCAGCATCAGCACCGGTTCCGAGCCGATATTGGCGAATGCTCGGATGCGCGCGCGCGGCTTCAGGCCGAGCGACTTTCCAGCCTTCTTTGAGCCGAGCAGAACGGCCGCCGCGCCATCGACGATGCCGGACGAATTGCCGGCGTGGTGGACGTGATTGACCTCCTCCACCTCGGGATGCTTCTGCACCGCGACGGCATCGAAGCCGCCCATTTCGCCGGGCATGACGAAGGACGGGTTAAGTGCGGCCAGCGACTGCATATCGGTCGAAGGCCGCATGTGCTCGTCGTGGTCGAGGATGATCAGGCCGTTCTGATCCTTGATCGAGATCACCGAATTCTTGAAGCGGCGTTCGCCCCAGGCTTTGGCGGCGCGCTTCTGGCTCTCGACCGCATAGGCGTCGACGTCGTCGCGTGAAAAGCCGTATTTCGTGGCGATCAGATCGGCCGAGATGCCTTGCGGCACAAACCAGCCCGGCAGGCCGACCGAAGGATCCATGAACCAGGCGCCGCCGGATGCGCCCATGCCGACGCGCGACATCGATTCGACGCCGCCGGCGATGACGATCTCGTCGGCGCCTTGCGCGATCTTGGCCGCGCCGAAATTGATGGCGTCCAGGCCAGAGGCGCAGAAACGCGAGATCTGCATGCCGGGCGCTTTCGTGTCGTAACCTGCCTCGAAGGCGGCGGCACGCGGAATGACAG
>NZ_RZSW01000932.1:0-1479 GCF_003997375.1 Mesorhizobium sp. M5C.F.Ca.IN.020.29.1.1
AAATTAGTGCTGCAGTTCCGTAACTGGGCAGCATTGACCTGACACTCGTCGCTTCGATCGTTCGCATGCGAGGGTTGAAAGCAGCCGTGGATGCGATCTCACAGCTCGATCCGTTGGCGAATTTGAGTGCTCAGAAGGAGATCGTGCCGGATCATAGATCACTTCACTTGCCAGATTGAGGCCAGGACAATGGCAGATTGTGATGCGAGGTCCCTTAGAGCCCTGTTTGGAACGTCACGGAAGAGCGGCCGGCGGCCAATATCGCCGTTGCGGCACTTGAGTTCGAGATGGTCCGAGCGCCAGCGGACGTTGGGCGCAGCGCGATGACGACACCGTCATGGGTTCGGGGCCGGGCGGTAGGCGGTATGGCGCGTCAGAACCAGACGATTGGTCTGCATGATGCGCAGCACCCGCTTGCGGTTGATAGGCCGCAAGGCCGTGATGCCCGACAGCCATAGGTCGGCCGCCGGTCGACCAGCCTGCGGATCATGGGCAGCGCGGCAACATCGCCAGGCTTGGCGTATGGCTTACGCATCGCAGGGCATTCGAGAGCGTGTTTCGGTGTTTCCTCGTCTGCTCGGCAACATTGGAGCGGGTGCCGTCGCGGGAGTGGTTGGAATTGGGAGTTGGCGTAGTCTCCGGGGTGTCAAACCTCGAATCATCCGGCGTTAGAGCGCCGGACAGGAGACTACGCCATGAGAAGGACTACCATGAATGCGGAAGCCGTTCATCCTGAGGATGAGGCGGCGAACTATCTTTTCGACAACTGGTTTGATCCGATCGAAGCTGGCCTGCGCGAGCGGGTGCGCGGCTTCATAGAGACGATGCTCGAGACCGAGCTGGACGCGGTGCTTGCCCGTCGCCGTTATGGCCGGCAGCCGGCGGCGCGCAGTGATGAGACCATCGGTGTCGCCGGCCACCGCCACGGCCGCCGGACGTGCACGCTGACGGGGACCTTCGGCACCACCGAGATCACGGTTCCGCGGGCGCGCCTCGAGGCCGGCGAGGACAAGACGGTGGAATGGAAGAGCAAGGCCCTGCGCGCCTATCAGCGGCGCACGATGGCCGCCGACGCGCTGATCGCGTCGAGCTACCTCGCCGGCACGAACACCAGGCGCGTGCGGCGTGCGCTCGCCGCGCTGTTCGGCGGCGCGATCGGCAAGGACGTCGTCAGCCGCACCTGGCGCAAGGTGAAGACGGACTGGGACGCGTGGAATGCCCGCTCGCTGGCCGACGAGCCGATCGTGCGCCTGATCCTCGACGGCACGGTGGTTCGTGTCAGGCTCGACCGCAAGGCGACCTCGATCTCGCTGCTCGTGGTCATCGGCGTGCGCGGGGACGGCCAGAAGATCCTGCTCGCGGTCAAGAACATGGGCCGCGAGACGACCGAGGCCTGGCGGGCCATCCTCGACGATCTCGTCGCACGCGGCCTCCGCCGCCCTGAGTTTCTCATCGTCGATGGCGCACCCGGACTGGACA
>NZ_RZSW01000933.1:0-1477 GCF_003997375.1 Mesorhizobium sp. M5C.F.Ca.IN.020.29.1.1
TTTAGAAACTAATAGGAAAGAGCGGATGAACACCAGCACCCCCAACGTGTCGTATGAGATTCCCGTCCCGAAATCGAAGCAGACTCGTGGATTGAGGAAAATCGAACGCCAGTTGAGGCCGAAACTGCGGTCGCTTCGGTGGCGGGTTGTCGAGCAGGTTTTGAGCTGGCGCAATCCCGAGGCGTTGGCTTTTTACCGCAGAGCCATGGAAACCGCATATCTGCCTGACGACCTGATCGACGTAGTCCCGCAACTCAAGATCCTGTACCTCGCCACGCCAAAGGCGGCGAGTAGCCGCATTCGCAGCAACCTTGCAGCCATGATCGGAAACGACACCGTGTCGGGGTGGCGCAGCGACCAGAACTGGAAGGTGCACAACCGAAAGGCGTCGAACTTGCAGGCGCCCCGCCATGGCGTCCTGCAGTTCTATCGCATGGCCACCAGTCCGGAAGCCTTGCGATTTACCTTCGTTCGCAACCCCTATACCCGGCTGTTGTCGTGCTGGGCCGACCAATATCGTGACCGTCCGCTTGTGCCTGGTTATGGCAGGGTGGAGGTCTATTTAGCCTACCGCGAAAGGGCTGATCCGGCGCTGCCTGTAGGACCCGACAAGAGCCTGTCCTTTGCAGATTTCGTCGCCTTTGCCTGCACGACTTCCACATGGCGGATCGACAAGCATTGGCAGAGGCAAAGCGACATCATCGACCTTCCAGGTGTGGCGTTCGACCTCGTCGGCAAGACGGAGACTTTCGCACAGGACTTCGAACCGGTTCTCGATCATGTCGGTGCAAGCGACGAGATGCGACGCGCGGCGATGCCACCTCTGCACACCTCCTCCCGCCGCAGACTTGCCGACTATTTCACGCCAGAACTGGCTGATACCATCTATCGCGCGTATGAGCGCGACTTCGATCAGTTTGGCTATCCGCGCGCGCTTCCCGAGTAAAGTGGTCGCGCGGCGGTCTCAAATGTACCCGAACGCCTGCATCAGGGGTTTCCCACGCCCCTCGGTAAGCTCCATCAATTCCTGCTGACCCAGTTCGGTCTTCCAGCGGCCGCGGCCATCATAAATTGGCTGGTTCACTTGCTGGTTGCGCAATGCTGCATGTTGGGGTTGCGCATTAAGTGTGAACCATCGTTGCGGGTTCCGATGATAATCGAGCAGGCTCTGGTCGAATGACAATCCCAGGAAGGTGCAGATCTTTTCGACGGTCGCTTCCGGGTCATCGACAAGATCTTCGTAGCGGTAAATCAGGACGTCCGTGCTGCCGCGCTCGGCAAGGACCATTGTGTTGTCCGAAATCCAGCGATCCAGGCTCGCGGTCGCATCGCCAAGCCGCCTTGTCAGCGAAGCAACGGTATCGCGCCCATCGCGTACCGGCATCACGAACTTCGCGCCCGGCACCAGGCGTCGTATCCGGTCGACACGCCTGATATGACGCGGTGTCTTTTCAAGCAGCACCGACTTGCCCGCCCC
>NZ_RZSW01000934.1:0-1471 GCF_003997375.1 Mesorhizobium sp. M5C.F.Ca.IN.020.29.1.1
GCGCCTCGCGGCGGGCATGAAGGTCCGCGATGTGATCACCACAGAAGGTGAGCCGAAGACAGATTGGGGGCACGGTCTGACGCGCGACGAGCAAGTTTTCGTCATCGCCGAGAAGCTCTACGAGCCGGTTCGCCTTGCTGAGGCAATGGGCGTGAAGCTGCTGCTAGAGCCGCACGGTCCTGTAACCGGCACGATTGAAGGCTTGGGCGCGGTGCTCGACCGTCTAGGACATCCGGACACGGTTGGCGTTAATCTCGATACAGGCAACTCTTGGCTTGCGGGCACCGACCCAGTCGAAATGGCAAAAGTATTCCGGAACCGCATCTGGCACGTGCACTGGAAGGACATGCCCAGCGACTGGTCCGATAAGCGCGGCACAATCTTCGGTTGCGGCATGGCAATCATTCCGCTTGGAGCAGGAGTTGTCGACATCAAAGGGGTGTACGACGTGGTCAAGAACAGCCCGGCTGAACACTCGACACTCGAGATTGCCGGCGACGACAATGTCCTCCGCAGCTACGAATTTCTCAAGGAGTTGGGCACCAGCTAAAGATAGTGGAGTCTATATCACTTGGAGTTCGACAGAAACTTCCGGAAAGTCTTGGGTAGAACGTGAAACAGCGCGTGCGCGGACATCTCAGGTTTAACCCGAGTGATCCCGCCGCGCCCGAACCGAGCCCACAAGAAGCTGGACGACCCACGTCCTCGCTGGGAAATCAGCGGAGCAGTCAGACATTTTCGATCCTCCTGTCTAGCAAGTCAACCCCACCGAACCCGAGCGACCATGTCACGAAATTATCATTGGGACTATCATCCCGGCCACAAGATCAGCCTGAGCTTCTGTGATGAGCCCCTCGCCACCTACAGCTTTGCCAACGTAGATGGTGCAAAACCGTTCATCCATCCGCTGAGCACTGTCCGCGGCGTGCCGCTCACCGTCTCCCAGCCGTCTGATCACGTCTGGCACCGCGGGGTATGGTTCTCCTGGAAATACATCAACGGCGTCAATTATTGGGAGGAGGAGCCCGTCTCCAAAGACGGTGAAATCCGCCTCCTCAGCGAGGGGCGCACGCGGGTGGCTGAAGACGAAGTTGCCAGATTGAATGCAGACCAGGCGGAGGTGACGACATCGATCGACTATATTTCTCCGACCGGCTCTTGTGTCATCCACGAGCGCCGCCTTGTTCGCATCTGTATGCCCAAGGACAATCATTACACGATCGACTGGGAACTGGATTTCACGGTCGGCACGGAAGCCGTCATTCTCAGCGCGACGCCCATAACGGACGAGACTCCCTGGGGCGGCTATGCAGGCCTGGGGTGGCGGGCAGCTCGCTCGCTCCGCCAGTTCCGGATGCTCAATAGCGAAGGCGCGACTGACGAGACCACCAACGGGGCCAAGGCGCGCTGGATCGACCTCAGTGGCGTAGCAGACGGTGACCAGAATATTGTAGCCGGCCTTGCCATCCTC
>NZ_RZSW01000935.1:0-1462 GCF_003997375.1 Mesorhizobium sp. M5C.F.Ca.IN.020.29.1.1
CTTGTTGACCCGGTCACCCATGCGCACCAGCGGACGCTGGTTGATGCAGGTGTTCTGGTTCGAACGCTGGAACTTCATCAGCCGGTAGATGTCGACGCCCGACTTGCCGGGATCGAGATCTTCCGTGGCGCGAATAACGATACGCGTCGCGTCCACCTGGTCGACGATACCGCCGCGGCGGGCGCCAATGGCGGCGCCCGAGTCACGGGCGACGATCGGCTCCATGCCGGTGCCGACAAACGGCGCTTCGGCGCGCACCAGCGGCACGGCCTGCCGCTGCATGTTCGAGCCCATCAGAGCGCGGTTGGCGTCGTCATTCTCGAGGAACGGGATCAGGGCCGCTGCCACCGACACCATCTGCTTCGGCGACACGTCCATCAGATCGACGTTTTCGCGCGGCGCCATCATCACTTCGCCGGCGTTGCGGCAAATGACGAATTCGTCGACGAAACCACCATTCTTGTCGAGCTCGGCATTGGCCTGCGCGACGTGGTGCTTGGCCTCTTCCATCGCCGACAGATAGACGACCTCATTGGTCAGCTTGCCGTTGACGATCTTGCGGTACGGGCTCTCGATGAAGCCGTACTTGTTGACGCGCGCGAAGGTGGCCAGCGAGTTGATCAGACCGATATTCGGGCCTTCCGGCGTCTCGATCGGGCAGATGCGGCCGTAATGCGTCGGGTGCACGTCGCGCACCTCGAAACCGGCGCGCTCGCGGGTCAGACCACCGGGTCCAAGCGCCGAGAGACGGCGCTTGTGGGTGATCTCCGACAGCGGGTTGGTCTGGTCCATGAACTGCGACAGCTGCGAGGAACCGAAGAACTCGCGCACGGCGGCAGCCGCCGGCTTGGCGTTGATCAGGTCCTGCGGCATCACCGTGTCGATCTCGATCGAGGACATGCGTTCCTTGATCGCGCGCTCCATGCGCAGCAGGCCGACGCGGTACTGGTTCTCCATCAGCTCGCCGACCGAGCGCACGCGGCGATTGCCGAGATTGTCGATGTCGTCGATCTCGCCCTTGCCGTCGCGCAGTTCGACCAGTGTCTTGACCACGGCCAGGATGTCGTCCTTGCGCAGCACGCGGACGGTGTCCTCGGCCTTGAGCTCGAGGCGCATGTTCATCTTGACGCGGCCGACGGCCGACAGATCGTAGCGCTCGCTGTCGAAGAACAGCGAGTTGAACATGGCTTCGGCGGTTTCGAGCGTCGGCGGCTCGCCGGGGCGCATGACGCGGTAGATGTCGAACAGCGCGTCCTGGCGGCTCTCGTTCTTGTCGACGTTGAGCGTGTTGCGGATATAGGCGCCGACATTGACGTGGTCGATGTCGAGAACCTTGATCTCGTCGTCGCCGGCGCTGAGAAGCACCTTCAGCGTCTTTTCGTCGATCTCATCGCCGGCTTCGAGGAAAATCTCGCCGGTCGCGTAGTTGACGATGTCCTCGGCAAGGTAGTTGCCGAGCAGG
>NZ_RZSW01000936.1:0-1451 GCF_003997375.1 Mesorhizobium sp. M5C.F.Ca.IN.020.29.1.1
CCCTTCGGGATCGTCGGCTGGGCGCATCCGCTGACGGCCGCCAATGCAAACCGGACCGCCCTCCCCCATCCCCGACGCTTCGTCCATAAGATCGTATGAACGGCGACGAAGGAGAGGGAGGCCGCGAACCACAGCAGCAGGCCAGGCCAGAGATTCGAGCCGTAGAAATTGGCGACGCCTTGCGGCAGCCCGCGCGATGCGGCCAGGAAGTACGCCGCCGAGACGAGCGCGGCGACGGCGCGGCGGCGCGTCAACGACCATAGCGCCGGAAACAGCATCGCCAGCGGCAGCGTCAGCGGATCGCCACTCCAGGCAACGGCGCCACAGAGCGCCGCCAGCGCGATCAGCACTGCTCCGTGCGCGAGATCACGGCTCAAAGGTGAGGAGCCGACGTGCACGGCCGAGCAGGCCACTGGCAGGGATCGGCCCGAAATATCTCGAATCATAGGAACCTGCGAACTCGGCGTGAAGGAAGAGGAAGCCGGCCGGGACCTCGCCGCCGGCGAAGGGCGTGAGCGCCCTGCCCGCGGCGTCGCTTGGCCGGACATCGGAATGCGAAAGCGGCCGGCCGTCGATCGAGACCTCGGCGCCGATGGCGATCGCCTGGCCTCCCGTCGCGACGACGGTCTTGATCAGCGGACTGAACCATCCCGGGCAGAGGCCCAGGCCGAGATAGAAGCGCTCCCGCGCCATCCGGAACACCGCCGTATCCGGCGGGCAGATGAAGACCAGATCGCCCACCGCCACGGGCCGTTCGAGCGGCTCGATGAGCCACAGGCCGAGCGGATAGCTGCGCGTCAGATTGACACGAATACCCCCGAGCCAGGCGACGCCTGCGAACAGGAAAAGGCCTGCGGCCGCGACCGCAACTAGAACGATGGCGCGGCGCCGCCTCATTGCTTCATCGCCGGCGTTTGCCGCTGCGTCTGGCGCAGGCTCTCCGTCGTCTTCAGGGTCTCAGCGGTGCGTTCGTGGGCGGCGAGCTGCTGTGCCGTCCGCATCACCGGCCAGGCCTCCGCAAGCTTCTGGCGCTCGCGTGGCGTGAGACCCTCGGCTGCCTTGTCGAAGACCTTGCCTGAGGGCTCGCGCGCTGCATTGGTGAGCAGCGTTCGCTCGCCGAACCGCTCCGCGATCGCCTTGTTGAAACCGTCGATCTCGACCTTCACCTCGCGGCTGGAGATCGCGTAACCCAGGGCAGCCGGCAGGTCGTTGCGGTCGATCGCATCGCGCACCCGCTCGAGGACTTGGATCGCGCCAGGCGACAATGCCGGAATGTCGATCGAGAGCCGACGGCGGATAGCGTGCTCCCCGGCCTCGAGCTTCTGCACGGCCGTCTCGCGCAGGCTGAGATAGCGCTGGATGTCGCGTTTCAGCGCCGGGAGATTGAGCTCGGCGGTGCGCCGGTCCTCGCGATCGGCCTTTGCGGCGAGAAGGCCGGTCCTGCCCTTGAG
>NZ_RZSW01000937.1:0-1450 GCF_003997375.1 Mesorhizobium sp. M5C.F.Ca.IN.020.29.1.1
GAAGTACATCGGCTCCGCTGGTGCCATAGAGCGTATCGTCGGTTGGGGGTGGGGTCGTGGTGCTGGTGTTGTGTCGCAGGAAAAAGTCTTGCATCGCCGGAGTGTTCCCAAGCGAGGTTTCGCCGTTCTGAGAGGACCATTTATAAGCCATGTCAAAGGCAGGATTGGGTACCAGCCTTTCCCAGTGGTCCATCATAGTCTGCATCTGGGACGTCGTGGGCATGACATATGACCCGCCCGTATTGGTCGTCCAGCCGCCGCCGCCAAACGCCTGATAGACGGGAACGATCGCGCTCTGCGGGATGCCTGCTTCCAACGCCGCAGCCACAGCTCTATCAATGTAGTTGAAGTCCACCGCAGTCGTGCGCACCGGATAAGGATTTATTCCGTAGTAATCGATCCCTGTGTTGGCAGGATTGTAGGTATTGGAATAGTTCGAATCTGTGTACGACCCCATGTCCATCAGGGTGATGAACGTCTTGGCGCCTGGAAAATGGGAATGGATCCAGTCGGATTCCGCCTTCAGATTGGCAGCGCTCACTTGGGTATGATATCTGCCGGTGGGATCCGGCTCGTCAGTCAGAAAAAATCCAAAAACCTTCGGATTATTGAGGAGAGGCGTTACCTTGTCGATAAACGACTGGGTTACACCATTGCTCTCGCCGAGCCAGATCAAGGCTTTCGAGCCATCCGGCAACGCGTTGACCGATGACGCATATTGAAGATCAACCAGATTGAAGCCATAGGCCTTGGCCTGGGCAGCTGAGGCGCCCCAGGTGTAGTGCATCGTGGCCATGCGAATATCCCCTCGTGTGATTCTGTAGCGCCCCGATCCCTGCCTACGCGACGGTCCATATTAGCGCCAAATCAATTAGCGACACGCTGTTGATAGAATCGTTGATCTTGGATGGATCACCAATTTTCATGCGATTTGACTGCAGGGACTTGCGCGAAACTTGATGATGGCAATGTTGGATATATAGTCAGTCAGTTGGGATTGCCTGGTTTCCCGAACGCTTCTAGAGCCGCTCTCTCGTGTGAGGAAGGCGTCGATGAAGGCCGCACCGAACCGCAGGCGCTTGGTGTTCGGCTGATATTGTCGCCATGTCGTTTGTACGACTAAGGATCGTTGATTGCGCTCGCCCTCCGAAGGCAGAGGTCGCACGTTCGACTCCTGTCGGGTGCGCCAAGTGGCGCCGGGGTCCATTCTGGACACATAGGTTACGGTTTATACTGCTGCGAGTGGCTCTGGGCCAGATATCGGACGAGGAAGCAAGGAAGGCTTTTGTGGGCTTTGCCCGGATCACCCGCCTGCTGGATGACAATGTGGCAGGGCCGATAGATGGTGAAAAGATGGACAGCATCTACACGCCGAGGCGATATGCTGTGCCGGAGTCGGACGCGAGCGGTTATCTGGCGGTGAGCCGCGTCTCAAGAGTGGTACTCAACC
>NZ_RZSW01000938.1:0-1448 GCF_003997375.1 Mesorhizobium sp. M5C.F.Ca.IN.020.29.1.1
GTCTCGCGCATCACCGACAGCCGGCGCGTTGCCGTCTCGCCGAGCGGATCCTTGTAGAGCAGCACGCAGGAGGACGGTTTTTCGCCGCGACCGACCCGGCCGCGCAACTGGTGCAACTGGGCGAGGCCGAAGCGCTCGGCATGCTCGATGACCATGATCGTCGCATCCGGCACATCGACCCCGACCTCGATGACCGTGGTGGCGATCAGAATGCGTGTCTCGCCGGTCTTGAAGGCGCGTATCGCCTCGTCCTTGTCGCCGCCCTTCATGCGCCCGTGCACCAGGCCGATCCGGTCGCCGAACAGCGGCTTTAGCGAGGCAAAGCGGTCCTCCGCCGACATCAGCTTGATCTCTTCGGATTCCTCGACCAGCGGGCAGATCCAGTAGATCTTCTGGCCGTCGGCGACGGCGTCGCGCATGCGGCCGACCAGTTCGTCGAGCCGCTCGAGCGGCAGGGTGACGGTGCGGATCGGCTGGCGACCGGCCGGTTTTTCGGTCAGCTTCGACACATCCATGTCGCCGAAAGCGGTCAACACCAGCGTGCGCGGGATCGGCGTCGCCGTCATCACCAGCATGTCGGGGGCATCGCCTTTGGCGGTGATGGCAAGCCGCTGGTGGACGCCAAAGCGGTGCTGCTCGTCGATGACGGCGAGGACGAGGTCGTGGAACGTCACCGTTTCCTGGAACAGGGCGTGAGTGCCGACGACGATGTCGATCTCGCCATTGGCCAGACCGGCCAGCGTGTCAGTGCGCTCGCGGCCCTTTTCACGGCCGGTGAGGATGGCGATGCGCAGGCCGGCTTGTTCCGCCAAAGGCGCAATCGTCGCAAGATGCTGGCGCGCCAGGATTTCGGTCGGCGCCATCAACGCCGCCTGGCCGCCGGCCTCGACGGCGCGCGCCATGGCGAGTAGCGCGACCACCGTCTTGCCGGAGCCGACATCTCCCTGCAAAAGCCGCAGCATGCGTTCGGGATCGGCGAGATCGGCGTTGATTTCGGCCAACGCGAATTCCTGGCTGGGAGTCAGCGAATAGGGAAGGGCGGCGCGCAGGTTTTCGACGACGCGGCCGTCGCCGACCAACGGTCGTCCGGACAAGCGGCGGACTTTCGCGCGCACCAGCGCCAGCGACACCTGGCCTGCCAGAAACTCGTCATAGGCGAGACGCCGCCAGGCCGCGCCGTCGACGGACACGTCGATCGGGTCGGCGGGATTGTGGATGCTGGCGAGCGCGTCGCCAAAGGCAGGAAAGGTGCGGCGGCGCAAAAACTCGCCATCCTGCCATTCCGGCAGCACCGGCAAGCGAGCGAGCGCTTGGCCGATTGCGCGGCGCAGTACTTTTCCCGAGAGCCCGGCGGTGAGCGGATAGACCGGCTCGACCAGTGGCAGGGTTTCCGCTTCACTGGCCCGCGCGATGTGGTCTGGGTGGACCCTGGTCGGCCGGCCGTTGAA
>NZ_RZSW01000939.1:0-1443 GCF_003997375.1 Mesorhizobium sp. M5C.F.Ca.IN.020.29.1.1
TTTCTATGCTTATGCGCCGGAAAAGATCGAATATGCCATCGACCGCTTCGCCATGGAGGTGAAGCGCCAGATGGACGTGCTCGACCGGCGGCTGGCCGAAACCGAATATCTCGGCGGCAGCGACTACACGATCGCCGACATGGCGGTCTGGCCGTGGTATGGCGGTCTGGCCAAGGGCCGGCAGTACAATGACTCCGCCACCTTCCTTTCGGTGCAGGAATACAAGCACGTGCAGCGCTGGGCCGAAGCAATCGACGCACGGCCGGCGGTGCAGCGCGGCCGCATGGTCAACCGCGCCTTCGGCGAGCCGGCGATGCAGCTGCACGAGCGCCACGACGCCAGCGATTTCGACACCAAGACGCAGGACAAGCTGGCGGCCGAATGAGCGGCTTTGGCCAGACGCGTGGGGCCGGAGACGTCCGGCGCCGCGCTTCTCGACCACATGGATCCTAGGGTCTCCGCGACGTCGCTTCGCTCCTGCTTCGCCCTAGGATGACGAAGCCATCACTGCTTAAGGCCAATCGCGGACGGTGAAGATTGGCAGTTGCGTCGCCGCGTGGCGGTTGATGGCAAATCGCAAACTTCGAGATTGGCTGAACAACACTCCCCCGTTCGTCATCCTAGGGCGGGCGGGAGCGCAGACCTAGGGATCCATACCGTTACGATGACCGAGAAGGGCAGCGATCGCCCTCAAGCCTGTCCTATTGCGCAAGCCACAGGCAGGCTTCCGTGCTGCCAACACCAGACATATGTATCCGGAATTATATACTGCTTGACTAAAGTAACGGAACGTCCAATGCACATTCCCAGAACCGAACAAGTCCGCTTTCAAAAGGCTTAGACCATATTATCTATTTCAGTCACATCATGATCTAAGCACATCGATATTCTGCCGGCGCGTAACCTGAATCTCGACACGTCGTAAACCGATACTCGTCGGTCCAGCACTCGCGGTCGCGGATCACCTATGTGTCTTTCGCCCGGCTCTGTAGATCAGTTGGACGACGAACAAAAAATATCCGACCTGCGAAACGATCAAGGTAAGGACCGTCCAGCCCAGCGCCTTCCAGATTGAACCCGTTGCCAAAAAAGTCGAGAGCGCCACGACGAATGACGCGGTGGTCATCCCCACCAGGAACTGTGGAAAATTCATCGCTTTCCAAAGCCGGCCCGGAGCTTCTAACAGCCGCGACGGCCACCCTTGCCCATTTACCCCGGACCAACGTTTTCACCCTTTCAAACGTTGCGCAAGTGGCAAATGGATCAGAAGTGTGCACATGCTTAATGCATCCTATGGTTGAGATACATCCTGGCGTCGTGCTGTTCCATTTCAAAAAGAGCAGACCTATCGAAAGGCACGATGGAAAGTTGTTGCGCGCCGGGTGCGCTGGGCGCAACGTGGGCCCCGCGGACTGGCACAAAACAAGAATATCAGTCCAGGGG
>NZ_RZSW01000093.1:0-15329 GCF_003997375.1 Mesorhizobium sp. M5C.F.Ca.IN.020.29.1.1
ATCTGGTGCGGCCAATCGAGCATGGCGCCGACATTGTCGTGCATTCGCTGACCAAGTTCATCGGCGGCCACGGCAATTCGATCGGCGGCGCCATTGTCGACGGCGGCACCTTCGACTGGTCGAAATCCGGCAAATATCCGATGCTATCGGAGCCGCGCCCCGAATATGGCGGCCTCGTCTTGCACGAAACCTTCGGCAATTTCGCTTTCGCCATTGCCGCGCGCGTGCTTGGCCTGCGCGACATGGGCCCGGCGATCTCGCCCGTTAATGCATTCCTGATCCTGACCGGGCTGGAAACCCTGCCGCTCAGGATGCAGCGCCATTGCGACAATGCGGTCACCGTCGCCGGGTGGCTGTCTAACCACCCAAAGGTCGCCTGGGTGTCCTATCCTGGCCTGCCCAGTGACAAGAACAATGCGCTGCAGAAGAAGTACTCGCCGCTTGGCGCCGGTGCCGTGTTCACCTTCGGCCTGAAGGGCGGCTATACGGCAGGCATCAAACTCGTAGAGGCGCTCGAACTGTTCTCGCACCTTGCCAATGTCGGCGACACCAAGTCGCTGGTCATCCATCCGGCATCGACCACGCATCGGCAGCTGTCCGACGAGCAGAAGGTCGCGGCAGGCGCTGGGCCGGATACGGTCAGGCTCTCGATTGGCATCGAGGATGTCAACGACATCGTCGCCGATCTGGAACAGGCTCTCGCCAACGTTTGATTCTGCCTGGAAGGAGCTTCCATGACGGCGCCGAAATTTCTTTCCGTCAATGTCGACAGCATCGAACCGGAACTTGGCGCGCCGGCGCCGGATCGTCTGATTTCAGGCGATCCGAAATTTCGCACCTGGAATGTCGAGGAACGCGACGGCGGGCTCTATGCCGGCATCTGGGAGGCGACCCCGGGCAAATGGCGCATCGAATATGACGAGTGGGAGTTCTGCCACATCCTGTCGGGCGTTTCAGTGGTCGCTGAGGAGGGCGGGGAGGAGCGCACCGTCAGGGCCGGCGACAGTTTCGTGCTCAGGCCGGGCTTTAAGGGCAGCTGGGAAGTGCTTGAAACGACTCGCAAGGAGTATGTGATCAAGCTTTGATCACTTGTCCGGTGTGCACGGCGAGCGTTTCCAGCCCATGGAAATGATAGGTGTCGCGAAAGCGCGGCTGTTCGGCGAGATAGAGCTGCGGTAGCCGGTCGAACAGGGTTTTCAGCGATACCTGCAATTCGAGCCGGGCGAGCGGCGCGCCGATGCAGAAATGAATGCCGGCGCCGAACGAGACGTTCTTCTGGTCCGCACGATCCGGCCTGAAGGCGAAGGGTTCGGCAAACGCCGCCGGGTCGTGGTTGGCCATACCGAGCAGCAGGCCGATCGTCTCGCCCGGCCGCACGATGACACCGGCACCCACCTCGATCTTTTCATAGGCATAGCGCGTGAACATGTGCAGCGGCGCGTCGAAGCGCAGGCATTCTTCGACCGTGGCGGCTGTCTTTTGTGGCGAAGTGAAGAAGCGGCGGGGGTCGCCGCCTTGCGCGAGGATCGCGTGCACCGCATTGCCGGTCTGGTGGACGGTCGCCTCGTGGCCGGCATTGAGCAGCAGGACAGCCGAGGACACCAGTTCGTCCTCGGAGAGTTTTTGGCCATCGTCCTGCGCCGAGATCAGCAGCGACAACAGATCGTCGCCGGGGTTTTTGCGCCGCTCGGCAACATAGCCGCGCAGGAAATCCGAAAAATCCCGCGCCGCGCGATTGGCCGTCTCTTCCGTCTCACGTGTGCGGCCATGCATGTACATGGCGACCATCTGATGCGACCAGTCGAGCAGTTGCGGCCCCATCTCGACCGGCACGCCGAGCATTTCGGCAATGATGGTGATCGGCAAAGGCGATGCGAAAGCCGGCAGCAGGTCGACCTGGCCCGGTTCGAAACGGTCGATCAGCTCGTTGGCCAGCGCCTCTACGCGCGGCCTGAGCCGCTCGACCTGACGCGAGACGAAGGCGCGGTTGACCAGCGTTCTGAGCCTGGTGTGAACGGGCGGTTCCAGTTCCAGCATCGAATTGGCCTCGATGCCGTCGAAGGCGCTGAGATGCGTGCGGTCCTGGTCTATGCTCCGGCGGTCAGGGATGCCGGCCGGGTTCTGGCGGCCGAAGCGGCGATCGCGCAGCAGCCGGTTGACGTCGTCGAAGCCGCCAAAGCACCAGAAGCCGAACTCTTCCCAGAAGATGACATTCGATCGGCCGTGCATAAAGGCATAGGCCTCACAGGGATTCTGGAAGAAAGCCGGCTCGTGCGGATCGAGCTGCACATGGCGGGTGGCTTGATCGAAGGCCAGGTAAGTTGGTGGTACCAAATCGGTCATTCTGGATCATTAGCGCATGACCCCGAAAACCGGAATCGGTTTTCGGAAAGGATCATGCGCGGATTCAAAGTGTTGGAGCGTCCTTTGCGCGTCCATCGACGCGCGGCGCTCCAAGGCTTGCCAGCTTGGCGCCAGACCGTATGTTGGCGCACGACAATCCGATGCATGTCGCCCAAAAGTGTGAAGCGGTTTTGGGACAATGACATGCACAAAAGCGCGTTGAGCCGGCCGAAGCGGCTGCGGAAAGACTGACTTGATGAATGTGATCGTGGTTGGCGCAGGCATTGCAGGGCTGTCGACGGCGTGGTCGCTGGCCAAAGCTGGGCACCGGGTCTCGATCGTCGAGCAGGGACCGATTCCCAATCCGCTGGCTGCCTCGGGCGATCATCATCGCATCATCCGCCGCGCCTATGGCGCAGCGGCGGGCTATGGCAGGCTGATCACCGAAGCCTATGAGGCCTGGGACGAGATGTGGGCCGATCTCGGCGAAAACCATCTCGATCCGCGCGGCTTCATCTGCATTTCGCGGGAGCCGGGAGACGAAGCCGAGGAATACCGCGAAGGCATGGAAGCCGGGAACTATCCATTCGAACTGTTCGAGCCGGACGCCGCGGCTAAACGCTGGCCGTTCCTGGAGCCCGGCTCGTTTCGCTACGCGTTTTTTTCACCAGACGGCGGTGCGCTGCATTGTCGCAAGATTGCGACCCGCCTCGCTAGATGGCTGCGCGTGAACCACGCCAATGTCTACGAAAACAGCAAGGTGGTGGAAGTTGACGCCGAGGCCGGCCGCATCGTGCTTGAAAGCGGCGAGACGATGCAGGCCGACCGCATCGTCGTCGCCGCCGGCGCCTGGGTGCTGAAACTGTTTCCTGAACTGGACGGCGAACTGAAGACCTGGCGCACGGCGCTCGCCTATGTCGAACCACCGGCGGATCTGAAAGCGGCATGGCAGGCAGCCCCCGTAATCCTGAATGTCGGCGGCGCTGTCGACGGCTACGTGATCCCGCCGTCCGGCGGCGCCGGCATGAAATTCGGCTCAGGGCTGCACAGGGTGCCGACCAGCGACGCCGACTGGAACCGCCAGCCGGTGCCGGGCGAGGGTGAGGCGATCCGCGACCTGTTTTCGCCGCCGATCGCCCGTGTCGAAGAATACAAGATCACCGAGGTCGTCACCTGCGCCTACACCTTCACCGCCGACGAGAAATTTCTGGCTCATGAAAAAGGCAGATGCCTTGTTGTCTCGGCCTGCTCCGGCCACGGCTACAAGTTCGGCGCGGCGGTCGGCAGGCGCGTGGCGGCGACGGTCGGCAATGACGACGTCGCCGGCTTGAAGGCTTGGCTGCGGGCGGTGTGACCTAATACCGGCAATGCCTTGGCATATGAACGCGCCGCCAGCCCGACGAACCTTCCCTGACCAGCACTCGCCGTACCACCGTCTGGTAGGACGGGGAGATTTCGATGACACGCCGCTGCTCGGGCCGTACCAGCACCTCTCGGGCCACGCTTTCATACTCGGCAGAGATGACCACGCGCCTTGTGCGTTCGGGTTCAACCACCACGGTTTCGGCGACCCGCCCATATCGGGGCTTGCGCCACACCTTGCACAGCACTTTGCGGCCGTGGATTATGCGCCATTCCCAGGCATAGCCGCCGTCGTCTACCTTGACCGCGTGGTAGACGGTGCGCGTGGCGGCCGGCACCACCTCGTAAGTGACGCGGGCCGGAGCGATCTGCTCCACGCTCTCGCGCGTGCCGTAGATTGGCGGATCGTAGTCGACGATCTGGCCACCGGGGCTGACCAGCACCTTTTCATGGACGGTGTCGTAAACGGACGGCCTGTTGACCGGCTCGTAGCATTCGACGGCGCGTCCGCCGGCAGCCGTTTCGGACACCATGCCGAAAACAGCAAGGCTGGCGAGGGCCGAGGAAGCAGTTTTCCTGATCATGGCACTCCCCCTGTTTGAACCTTCAGCGCAAGCTCAACGTTGAATTGTAGGGGAAGCGCCATCGCGGGAAAGCAGTTTCGAAATGTTTCGTTAAGCGACGCGGTTAAGAAAGTGCTACTCGGCAGCGCAGCCACACCGCTTTAGCGCCGACGCAGCCTCGGGCGAATCCTGTGCAGAAACCTTGATTCGACTTAACCGGATGGCTAGGAGGGGCGGCCTTGCGCTAGGGTGAGCCGACATCCTATTTACAGGATAACGATCCAAAACCGATTCTGCCCGATTTGCTAATCTCCCGGCGCCGGAATCCCATCTCGCAATAAGGGATAATCCATGAAGAACCCCGTCGAAACCTACATGAACCTCGTTCCGATGGTGGTCGAGCAGACCAATCGCGGCGAGCGGGCCTACGACATTTTCTCGCGACTCCTGAAAGAGCGCATCATTTTCATCACCGGTCCGGTCGAGGACGGCATGGCGACGCTGGTCTGCGCGCAGCTTCTGTTCCTCGAAGCGGAGAATCCGAAGAAGGAAATCAACCTCTACATCAATTCGCCCGGTGGCGTCGTCACCTCGGGCATGGCGATCTACGACACCATGCAGTTCATCAAGCCGGCGGTGGCGACGCTGTGCATCGGCCAGGCCGCCTCGATGGGCTCGCTGCTCCTCACCGCAGGCGAGAATGGCATGCGCTTCGCTACGCCGAATGCCCGCATCATGGTCCATCAGCCTTCCGGTGGCTTCCAGGGCCAGGCTTCCGACATCGAGCGCCACGCCCAGGATATCATCAAGCTGAAGCGTCGTCTCAACGAGGTCTACGTCAAGCACACCGGCAAGAGCTACGACGAGATCGAAAAGACGCTCGACCGTGACCACTTCATGACCGCCGACGAGGCCAAGGATTTCGGCCTCATCGACAAGGTCATTTCGTCGCGTGAGCCGCTCGAAGGTATTGCCACATAAGACCGGTTGCAGTTGGCCGGTGGGAAAACCCGCTTTTTGATGCCGCTTGCGGCATTTCGGCCACAATTGGCTGTTCCCTCGACGGGAGCAATTGCCTACGTTAAGCCTATGTTGATTTTCGACGGCTTAGCTTTGTGCGGGGTTGGTGCGAATCATTGCGACGTTTTCTGGTATGTGTTTCGTACGGAATGCGTTGCGGGAGCCGGAATACTGGCGGCGGCGATTTCCCGCGATAGATTGAGATATGCGCCCTTTCAACCAGACCATCGGCGGGCGGCTATGAAAGGACATGAAAATGAGCAAGGTCGGCAACAACGGCGGTGATTCCAAGAACACGCTTTATTGCTCGTTTTGCGGCAAAAGCCAGCACGAAGTGCGCAAGCTGATCGCCGGCCCGACGGTGTTCATCTGCGACGAATGCGTCGAGCTCTGCATGGACATCATCCGCGAGGAGAACAAGACCTCGATGGTGAAGTCACGCGAGGGCGTGCCGACCCCGCAGGAGATCCTCAAGGTTCTCGACGACTACGTCATCGGCCAGCCCTACGCCAAGCGCGTGCTGTCGGTAGCCGTCCACAACCACTACAAGCGCCTCGCTCATGCCGGCAAGAACAATGACGTCGAGCTGGCGAAGTCCAACATTTTGCTGATCGGCCCGACCGGTTGCGGCAAGACGCTGCTTGCGCAGACGCTGGCCCGCATCATCGACGTGCCGTTCACCATGGCCGATGCGACGACGCTGACCGAGGCCGGCTATGTCGGCGAGGATGTCGAGAACATCATCCTGAAGCTCTTGCAGTCGGCCGACTACAATGTCGAGCGAGCCCAGCGCGGCATCGTCTATATCGACGAGATCGACAAGATCTCGCGCAAGTCGGACAATCCTTCGATCACCCGCGATGTGTCGGGCGAGGGCGTCCAGCAGGCGCTGTTGAAGATCATGGAAGGTACGGTCGCTTCCGTACCGCCGCAGGGCGGCAGGAAGCATCCTCAGCAGGAATTCCTGCAGGTTGACACCGCCAACATCCTGTTCATCTGCGGCGGCGCCTTCGCCGGCCTCGACAAGATCATCTCGGATCGCGGCCGCAAGACGTCGATCGGCTTCGGCGCCACCGTCGCTTCGCCCGAGGATCGCCGCACCGGAGACGTTTTCCGCCTGGTCGAGCCTGAGGATCTGTTGAAGTTCGGCCTCATTCCCGAGTTTGTCGGCCGTCTGCCAGTCCTGGCGACGCTGGAGGACCTCGACGAGCCGGCGCTGATCCAGATCCTGACCGAGCCGAAGAACGCGCTGGTCAAGCAGTACCAGCGGCTGTTCGAGATGGAGAATGTCGATCTGACCTTCCATGAGAATGCGCTGTCGGCGATCGCCAAGCGCGCCATCGAGCGCAAGACCGGCGCGCGCGGCCTGCGCTCGATCATGGAAGCGATCCTGCTCGACACGATGTTCGAACTGCCGGCGCTGGAAGGCGTGCGCGAAGTGGTTATTTCGGAAGAGGTGGTGTCCGGTAACGCCAGGCCGCTCTACATCTATTCCGAGCAGAAGGAAAAAAAGGGCAACGTCAGCGCCTGACGTGAGCCCCTGCAGTGGAATTCTTCAAACGGCGCCGTGAGGCGCCGTTTTGCTTTGCGGACGGGCCGACTTATGATGAACGGATTGTGACAGATTGGATGAACGGTTTCGTGTTGACCCTTGATCTTTGCCCCCTGTGCCTCCAACTAACTGAGGAAGGCCGGGGTGCCGAATTCTGTGCTGTAAAACTCCCGTCACAAACGGTGGTAGGCGGAACGATCCTCGGTCGTTAATATGAGATTCGCGGTTGGCCGATTGGCAGTCGCGACAAGAAAGGTTGGACAATGGCCAAAATATCCAGGGCTCCCAGCGACGGCGTCTTCGCAGTCCTCCCACTGCGCGACATCGTGGTGTTCCCGCACATGATCGTTCCGCTCTTCGTCGGGCGTGAAAAGTCGATCAAGGCGCTGGAGGAGGTGATGGGTCAGGAAAAGCAGATCCTGCTTGCGACCCAGATGAATGCCGCCGATGACGATCCCGAGGCCGATGCCATCTTCGACATCGGCACGCTCGCCAATGTGCTGCAATTGCTGAAGCTGCCGGACGGCACCGTGAAGGTGCTGGTGGAAGGCGCTTCGCGCGCGAAAATCGTTTCGTTCACCGACCGTCCCGACTTCCACGAGGCCCGCGCCACGGCGCTGGTCGAACCGGATGAGGAAGAGGTCGAGGTCGAGGCGCTGGCCCGTTCCGTCGTCACCGACTTCGAGAACTACGTCAAGCTGAACAAGAAGATCTCGCCCGAAGTGGTGGGTGCCGCCAGCCAGATCGACGACTATTCCAAGCTCGCCGATACGGTTGCCTCGCATCTTGCCATCAAGATCCCCGAGAAGCAGGAGATGCTGGCCACGCTTTCGGTCAAGGAGCGGCTGGAAAAGGCGATGGGCTTCATGGAAGCCGAAATCTCCGTCCTGCAGGTGGAGAAGCGCATCCGTTCGCGCGTCAAGCGCCAGATGGAGAAGACCCAGCGCGAATACTACCTCAACGAGCAGATGAAGGCGATCCAGAAGGAGCTCGGCGAGGGCGAGGACGGCCGCGACGAGGCCGCCGAGATCGAGGCGCGCATCAAGAAGACCAAGCTCTCCAAGGAGGCCCGCGAAAAAGCGGAAGCCGAACTGAAGAAGTTGCGGACGATGTCGCCGATGTCGGCTGAATCGACTGTCGTGCGCAATTATCTCGACTGGATCCTGTCGATACCGTGGGGCAAAAACTCCAAGGTCAAGCAGGATCTGGCCTTCGCGCAGAACGTGCTCGACACCGACCATTTCGGCCTCGACAAGGTCAAGGACCGTATCGTCGAATATCTCGCCGTGCAGAGCCGCCAGAAGAAGCTGAAGGGGCCGATCCTGTGCCTCGTCGGACCTCCCGGCGTCGGCAAGACCTCGCTCGGCAAGTCGATCGCCAAGGCGACCGGCCGCGAGTTTATCCGCATGGCGCTGGGCGGCGTTCGCGACGAGGCCGAGATCCGCGGTCACCGGCGCACCTATATCGGCTCGATGCCCGGCAAGGTCATCCAGTCGATGAAGAAGGCGAAGAAGTCCAACCCGCTCTTCCTGCTCGACGAGATCGACAAGATGGGCCAGGATTTCCGCGGCGACCCGTCGTCGGCCTTGCTTGAGGTGCTCGATCCCGAGCAGAACTCGACGTTCATGGACCACTACCTCGAGGTCGAATACGACCTGTCGAGTGTGATGTTCGTGACGACGGCGAACACGCTGAACATTCCTGCGCCCTTGATGGATCGCATGGAGATCATCCGTATCGCCGGCTACACCGAGGACGAGAAGATCGAGATCGCCAAGCGTCACCTGATGCCCAAGGTGATCCGCGATCACGCCCTGCAGCCGAAGGAGTTCTCCGTCGGCGAGGACGCGATCCGCGGCATCATCCAGACCTACACCCGTGAAGCAGGCGTCAGGAGCCTGGAACGCGAGCTGATGAAGCTCGGCCGCAAGGCGGTGACAGAGATCCTGAAGACCAAGAAGAAGACGGTCGACATCTCGGCGGACAATCTCGCCGATTACCTTGGTGTTCCGCGCTTCCGCTTCGGTCAGGTCGAGGCCGACGATCAGGTTGGCGTCGTCACCGGGCTTGCCTGGACGGAAGTCGGCGGCGAGTTGCTGACGATCGAAGGTGTCATGATGCCCGGCAAGGGCCGCATGACCGTGACCGGCAATCTGCGCGACGTGATGAAGGAATCGATCTCGGCGGCGGCCTCCTACGTCCGCTCGCGGGCTATCGATTTCGGCGTCGAGCCGCCGCTGTTCGACAAGCGCGACATCCACGTCCACGTGCCCGAGGGCGCAACGCCCAAGGACGGACCGTCGGCGGGTGTGGCGATGGCGACGGCGATCGTCTCGGTGCTGACCGGCATCCCGGTCAGGGCCGATGTGGCGATGACCGGCGAGATCACGCTACGCGGCAGGGTGCTGCCGATCGGCGGGCTCAAGGAGAAACTGCTCGCAGCGTTGCGCGGCGGCATCAAGAAGGTGCTGATCCCGGAAGACAACGCCAAGGATCTGGCGGAGATTCCGGACAACGTAAAGAACGGTATGGAGATCGTTCCGGTCGCGCGGGTTGGTGAAGTCTTGCGCCATGCGCTGGTGCGTATGCCGGAGCCGATCGACTGGGTCGAACCAGCCAATGCGCCGGCTGCGGTGGATGCCGGGGACGACGCCGGCAAGTCACTCGCCCATTAGCTGCTGCTAAAGTTGCAATGCACAAGAGAGAGCCGGGCCTAGCGCCCGGCTTTTTCATGTGAAAAACCCCGGAATTCCGGGGTTTTTTCGACTCGTTTGACGCTTTTCGACTTGGTTGCGGAAGCGCTTCTTTCTAAAGTCCGTTTCCTGCCGGATGAGTCGTACGTTCCGGTTTCTCATGGAAGGGAATTTTTATGAACAAGAACGAACTGGTGTCCGCTGTCGCCGATGCCGCGAGTATTTCGAAGGGTGACGCGCAGTCGGCGGTTGATGCGGTGTTCTCCGTCATCACCGGCGAACTGAAGAAGGGCGGCGATGTCCGGCTTGTCGGCTTCGGAAATTTCACAGTGTCAAAACGCGCTGCCTCGACCGGCCGCAATCCGCAGACCGGCGCGGAAGTGCAGATTCCGGCGCGCACCGTGCCGAAGTTTTCGGCCGGCAAGGGCCTCAAGGACGCAGTCAACTAAGCGCCTTCTTACCCTTTTCAGAGACCAGAAAAGCCGGGCATTCCCCGGCTTTTCCTATGCACCCGCTTTGGCGGGCAGCGGACGGCTCTATGCCGTCGGCGCATCCGCGCGCATCAGCCCTTCCTTTTTGAGATCGGCCCAGAGTGCTGATGGCAGTTTCGCGTCGAGCAGCGACCGGTTGCTTTCGACCTCGCTCGGCCACTGGCCGCCGGGGATCACCGACACGACCGAAGGGTGCAGCAGCGGAAATTGCAATGCCGCCTCTATCAGGTGCACGCCGTGGCGTTTGCAAATGGCCTCGATGCGCGCGACGCGGTCGAGGATGTCCTGCGGCGCCTCGGAATAATTGTAATAGGCGCCGGGCTTCGGTCCGGTTGCCAGGATGCCGGAATTATACGGACCGCCGAGAACGATGCCGATGCCGCGCTTCTGGCATAGCGGCAGGAAGGATTGCAGCGCCTCCTGCTCCAGCAGCGTATAGCGCCCGGCAAGCAGGAAAAGGTCGAAGTCGCCACGCTCGGCAAGTGTCTGGGCAACCTGCCATTCGTTGATGCCGCCGCCGAATGCCTTGATGACGCCCTGGTCACGCAAGGCCAGCAGCCCGTAATAGCCCGAGCGCATGAACTCCTCGATGCATTGGTCCGAGGCCTCCTTGCTGCCATGGGTGAAGATGTCGAGATCATGCACGAAAAGGATGTCGATGCGGTCGACGCCGAGGCGCTCGAGCGAGGCTTCGAAGGAGCGCATGACGCCGTCATAGCTGTAGTCGTAGACCTCGCGGCGCGACGGCGTGTCGAAGAACTTGCCGATGCCGGTGCGTTGGTCCGGCGGGCAGGCGCGCATAATGCGGCCGACTTTGCTCGACAGCACCAAGTCGTCGCGCTTTTTCGAACGCAGGAACGGATTGAGTCGCGTTTCCGACAGGCCAAGCCCGTAGAGTGGCGCGGTGTCGTAGTAACGGCAGCCGACTCGCCAGGCGGTCTCCAAGGTGGCGTTGGCATCCTCGTCGGAGACAGCGCGATAGAGGTTTCCCAGCGGCGCCGTGCCGAAGCCGAGTTCCGTGAACGCGATGCCGCCATTGCCGATGCGGTCGAAATGCCGTGTCTTCATGTCCTGCCGTTTCCTCACCTACGCAATTGCCATGACACTATCACGCCTGGGGCACTGCAAAAGCACTCCGATCCATTGGACACGGATTATCACGGTGATAGCATGAGCAAAAACAACCTCTTCGGGGAAAAACATGGCACAAACATTCAGGCAGGTCTCCGGTTCCAATGCTGGCAAAAACCTGTTCGAGGCTGTGCTCGACGAGCTTGGCACTGTGGTGGCTCGGATCGGCGAGAGCCGCATCGACGCCGACGGCCAAACCAACATGGAATAGGCGTCATGCGCTACGAGCTGATGCTGCCGCACCAGATCCGCAAGGCGACCGCCGAAAACTGGCCGGTCGTGCTCCCGCTCGGCGTGCTCGAATACCACGGTGAGCACATGGCCGTCGGCATGGATACGCTGGCAGTCGTCAAGATGCTGGAGCTGTTCGAAAAAGAAGCCGACATCGTCATCCTGCCGCCGTTCTATTATGGCGCGGCGAGCTACGCTGTGGCGCCGCCGGAGGGCAATGGCTCGGTTCAGGTCGGCGGAAATGCGTTGGCGCCGTTCGCGGATGAACTGTTCTACAGCCTGCTGCGCATCGGCTTTCGCAACATCCACGCCATCATCCATCACCAGACCGAGAATTTTGTTGCCGGCATGCCGACCGATCTCGCCTTCAAGACCGCCGGCCGCCAGGCGATCTTCCGTTTTCTGGAGAAGGAGCGCGGCGAGGGCTGGTGGGGCTCCGAGGCGATGGCAGGCTATTATGCCGAACATGCCGAAGGCGCCAATTTCTTCAACTGGATACAGGTGCATCCGCTGATGCCGGCAGCAATGAACGGCCAGTATCCGTTCGATCATGCCGGCATCGGCGAGACGTCGCTGATGCTGGCGCTATGCCCGGAAGCGGTGGACGCCGGGAATTTTACCGACAATACGGGATGGTACACGGCGAGCGCCCCTGAGGCCTCGATTGAACTGGGGCAAAAGGGCGTCGCGATGATCCTCAAGCATTTGCGGGCGATATTGTCGACCTAACGCGGCTCTGCCTTCTCCCAAAGGGGAGAAGGGAAGAAGGCGCCGCTACTTCACCGCGCCCGCGGTCATGCCCATGATCAGATAGCGCTCCAGCGCGATGCCGATGACGGCAAGCGGCGTGATTGCGGCGGTGGCCAGCGCCGCCATCGACCACCAGTTGATGCCTTGCGAACCGGTCTGGCTCGCCACCATCACGGGAATGGTCTTGGCGTCGGTCGAGGTCAGAAGTGCGGCGAAGAAATACTCGTTCCAGCACAGCACCATCGCCAGGATGAATGCGGCAACCATGCCCGGCAGCGCAATCGGCATGACAATGCGGAAGAAGGCGCCCCAGATCGACAGGCCGTCGACGAGGGCTGCTTCCTCCAGTTCGACCGGGATCGAGTTGAACTGGTCGCGCATGATCCAGATGACGATCGGCAGCACCATCAGCGTGTAGAGCAGGATCAGCCCGATGCGCGTGTCGAGCATGCCGACTTCCCGGTACAGCACGAGAAAGGGCAGGGCGAGCACGACCGGCGGCAGGATCAGCTGCGACAGGAAAAAGAAGGAGATGTCCTCGTTTTTGAACCAGGCGAAGTGATAGCGGTAGCGGGTGAGGCCGTATGCGGCGAGACTGCCGATGACGATGGCGAGGCTCGACGCGCCGACCGAGGTGATGACCGAATTCATGAAGCGCTTGATGAATTCGTCGCGCACTGTCGAGGTTCGGAAGATCGAGTCGGGCGACAGGCCGAGCGAGCGCCAACCCTTCCAGTCCGGCCGGAAGTCGACGAACGGGATGAGATGGCCCTGGGTGACGTCGACCGCGGTTTTGAACGAGGTGGTTATTGTCCAGTAGATCGGGAACAGGCAGATGAAGGCCCAGAAGACCAGCGCCCCATAGATGAAGACGCGGTTCGCGAAAAAGCTCGCCGGCGAGCGGATTTCGGAAGCGGCATACTCGGTGGTCTGGACGCTCATGTCACCGCCCCATTCAATTGACGTTGCGCACGAAGCGGTTGGCGAATTTCAACAGCCACGTCACGAACACGATGATGATGATGAGGTAGGCCATCGCCAGCATGGTGCCGTACCCGACATTCGAGCGGTCGCGATACTCGCGATAGATGAAGCTCGAGACGGAATCGGTCGCGCCGCCTGGGCCGCCCGAGGTGACGGTGATGATAATGTCGGCAAGCTTCAGCTTGAAGATGATGCGCAGGATGACCGCCGTCACCGAAACCGGCAGCATTAGCGGGAAGGTGACCTGCCAGAAGGTCTGCCAGGCATTGGCGCCGTCTACCCTGGCGGCCTCGAGCACCTCGCGTGACATCGCCTGCAGGCCGGCGAGCAGCATGATCATCATGAAAGGGATGAAGGTCCAGGCATCGAGCACCATGATCGAGATGCGGGCGGTGATCGGATTCGAGAAGAAGGTCGGATTGTCCCAGCCGAGATAGCGCGCCAGCGTTGCGGCCGGGCCGAAGCGGTATTCCATCAGCGATTTGCCGATCATCCACGACACCGCGACCGGCGACAGCATCAGCGGCAGCAGGAAGACGACGCGGAAGAATTTGCGCGCCCGGATTTGCGCGTTGAGCAGCAGCGCCAGCCCGAAGGCGATGACATATTCGACAAAGACCGCGAGCACATAGAGCACCATGTTGAACAGCGCGTTGCGGTAGTAGGGGTCGGCCAGCATCTGCCAGAAATTGTCGAGCCCGTTGAACTTGCGGCCGGCGAACGAAGAGAGATTCCAGTCGGTCAGCGCGATGTAGAAGCCGAACAGTGTCGGGAAGATCACCATGGCAATGGTGAACAAAAGCGCCGGTAGCAGGAACAGCGCGCGCTGGCCGTCTTCGCCACGCGTCAGCACCTGGCCGATACCAAGCGCAACGCCCCACAGCACATAGGCATAGACGACCGGCCGCCATGTCTCGAAGCCGATCGTGTCGACCTCGGTCTTGTAGAGGATCTGAACTGCGATCACTGCCAGCAGGCCGAGCGTCGCAGCGGCCATCAACGCGCGGCCGAGCCGCTTGCGGCCCGGCGAGATCAGATCGGATGGAGCGGCGTTTGCCGGCCACGCATCGGTGGGCAAGGTCTGTTCAGCCACGCGTCTCGTCCGTTCACTGAAGGCTTCATGACCGGCTGGCCGGTCAAGGTGCAGTCCGGCGGCTTTGCGTCGCCGGACCAAGGTTCACCATAGTCTCAGCCTACATGCCGAGCGAGGCCTTGTAGAGCTTGATTTGGTTTTCGCGGCCGATCTGGTCGGTCAGCTTCTCCCAGGCGGCTGCGATGGCATCGGCGCCTTCCTGCGCCGTCATCTTGCCGGCGAACGTGTTGGCCAGAATGTCCTCGGCGGCGCTGTAATACTGGAAGATGCCGGGGATGCGCGGTTCGATCGCCGCGTTCGGATGGTTGTAGCTGTCGGCCTCCGACTTCAGATACGAGGTGATGAACGCCTCGTCGTAACCGGCCGCCACCCATTCCGGAATGTCGAAATGCGAGTTGCGGTAGGGTTGAAAGCCCGATGGGTACGCTGCGCACCAGAGCGACAGGTCCTTACCGCCGAGATGGGCGGCGGCGGACCATGCCGCCTTTTTCTTCTTTTCGTCGGAATCGACGCGGGCCATGACATAGACGCCCCAGCCGAGATAGGCGCAGTTCGGTGCATAGTTCGGACCGCTGGCGAGCTTGTCCCAGGCGCCTGTCTTCGAATTGTAGACATCGTCAGAGCCGGGCAAGATCGAGAAGCCGGTGACGTCGCCGACCACCGAACTGTCGTTGGTCTTCGCATTCGAGCCGGCGTCTCCCCACCAGGCCAGCATCGAGCCGGTGCCGCCCAGGAATTGCGAGAAACAGGTCTGGTTCGGATCGGCATTGATCTGGTCCGGTGGTTCGGAAGGCAGCGCATCGATCACGTCCTGGATCGCACGCACCCAGGCTGGGTTGTTGACGCGCGGTTTCATCGTATCCGGATCGAACAGCCAGGCCTTGTCGTCGGGATGCTTGGCATAGGCGGAAGCGCGGCTGCCGAGGAAATAGAAACCGAAACCGCCCCAGGGCTTGGGCGCGTCGAGATAACCAAAGACGTCCTGCCCCTGGAACTGCTTGCCCTTGAGGAATTTGGTCACCGCCTGAACCTGCTGCCAGGTCTTCGGCACACCCCATTCCGTGAGGCCCGCCTTGTCACCGCTGTCAGCTTTCCAGGCTTCTGCCAGTCCGGCAT
>NZ_RZSW01000940.1:0-1442 GCF_003997375.1 Mesorhizobium sp. M5C.F.Ca.IN.020.29.1.1
GGCCAGATGATGCCGTTGTCGTCGTGGCTGGCCTCGATGATCGCCGCGACCAGCCGCGTCGGGCCGATGCCGTAGGAACCCCCGGAGGCAAAATGATCCTTGCCGTCGCGCCCTGTCACCTTGGCGCCCATCGGCTTCGAATATTTGTCGCCGAAATGGAAGATGTGGCCGACCTCGATGCCGCGCGCCGAGACCCGGTCGCTTGTCGCAACCTTCTCCCACGCGGCCTCGTCGTGCATCTCGTCGGTCGCGGCATAGGGCGTCGTCCATGTCTTGACGATCTGGCCGATCTCGGCATCGTTGGAGAAGTCCGTGTCCGCACCCGGCACATCAAGCGCGAGATAGTTGCGATGGCAATAAACCTGGCTCTCGCCGGTGTCGGCCAGGATGATGAATTCGTGGCTGAGGTCGCCGCCGATCGGCCCGGTGTCGGCACGCATCGGGATTGCCTGCAGCCCCATGCGCGTGAACGTCCTGAGATAGGACACGAACATCCTGTTGTAGGCCGCCTTGGCGCCTTCGAAGTCGAGATCGAAGGAATAGGCGTCCTTCATCAGAAACTCGCGCGAGCGCATGACGCCGAAGCGCGGCCGCACCTCGTCGCGGAATTTCCACTGGATGTGATAGAGATTGAGCGGCAGATCCTTATAGGACTTCACGTAGGCGCGGAAAATCTCGGTGACCACCTCCTCGTTGGTCGGACCGTAGAGCATGTCCCGGTCTTGCCGGTCCTTGATGCGCAACATCTCCTTGCCATAGTCGTCATAGCGACCGCTTTCGCGCCACAGCTCGGCGAACTGGATGGTCGGCATCAGGATCTCGAGCGCGCCGGCCCGGTCCTGCTCCTCGCGAATGATCCGGCAGACCTTGTCCAGCACCCTTTTGCCGAGCGGCAGCCAGGAAAAACTGCCTTGCCCCTGCTGGCGGATCATGCCGGCGCGTAGCATCAGCCGGTGCGAGACGATTTCGGCCTCGCGCGGATTTTCTTTAAGGATAGGCAGGAAATAGCGCGACAAACGCATGGACTGGTCCGTAAGAGAGAGGATTGCCGCACCGGAATCGGCGCAGCGCAGGCTTGCCTGCCCCGGCTTCATAGCCATTTCATGACGGAATGGAAACCCGCCCATCGGGTGTCGCAAAGGGCGCCGCAGTGCCGCATCCGCCTTGCTGGTCGTTTCGCAAGCAACGCCTGCCACACTATTGTGCACTGCAGCACGAGATTGCTTATTTCCAGGCAAAATTCTGCGTGACATTTTCACCCGCCTTGGTCTAATGTGCCCCGATAACCGAGAGGGCGGAAAGAAATCTGCCCTCCTACGCGGTCAAAGTCTTGGGAGGATGCGATCTAGGCGCGGTTACTCGCTGCCGCCGGACACCGGAAACAGATCGGACGCGTTTAAATTGCAAGGCCTCGTGCCTTGCATTTTTTTTGTGCAATCATC
>NZ_RZSW01000941.1:0-1440 GCF_003997375.1 Mesorhizobium sp. M5C.F.Ca.IN.020.29.1.1
GTCTCCAACGATCAGCGCAAGGTGGTGTTCGAGCAGCGCCTCGAGCTGATGGACGGAGAAGGCCTGTCCGAGACCATCGCCGAGATGCGCGAGGGCGTCATCGAGGAGATCGTCGCCAAGAACATTCCCGAAAACGCCTATGCCGAGCAGTGGAACGTCGCCGGCCTCAAGGCCGAGGTCGCCGAATTCCTCAATCTCGATCTGCCCGTCGAGGACTGGGTCAAGGAAGAGGGCATTGCCGAGGACGACATCCGCGAGCGCATCAGCCAGGCCGCCGAGACCGCCGCGAAAGAGCGTGCCGAGCGCTTCGGCCCCGACGTGATGACCTATGTCGAGCGCTCAGTGGTGCTGCAGACGCTCGACCATCTGTGGCGCGAGCACATCGTCAACCTCGACCATCTGCGCTCGGTCGTCGGCTTCCGCGGCTACGCCCAGCGCGATCCGCTGCAGGAATACAAGGGCGAGGCGTTCGAGCTGTTCCAGGCGATGCTCGGCAATCTGCGCCAGGCCGTCACCGCGCAATTGATGCGCGTCGAGCTGGTCCGCCAGGCTGCTGAAGCCCCGCCGCCCGAGGCGCCCGACATGTTCGGCAGCCATCTCGACGGCACCACCGGCGAGGACGATTTTAACGGCGGCGAGACCGGGCTTCTGGTCCGCCAGGAGACGAATGCCATCGTCGCCCCCGAAAACCGCGACCCGAACAACCCGGCAAGCTGGGGCAAGGTCGGCCGCAACGAGGCCTGCCCGTGCGGTTCGGGCAAGAAGTACAAGCACTGCCACGGGGCGTTTGCGTAAGCTTTCCTTCTCCCCGTTCACTTTACGGGGAGAAGGTGCCGGTAGGCGGATGAGGGGCAGCGCCGGCGCTCGCGATGAGCTGATCTCCCCACCTGAGGGGGAGATATCAGGCGGCCAGAGGGGGGGCGCTGTCCCGCCAGCGCTCCGTTATCACGCGCGGCGAAGGCGCTAAAGCCGGCGGCACGAGGTCCCTACCAAAAGCAGGTGAAGTAGTGGCAAAATTCTCTGACGGCGACCGAGTGCTTATCACCAATTCCTATGGTTGGGGTTAAGGCGCACTGGCACGGTTCGAGCCGCACCCGACTACGTTACGAGCCTTACCGGCGACTGGATCGATGGCGTGGCGCGGTTTGAGCCGTTTCTCGATGGAGAGAAGCTCGTATATTGGGTTGAGTTGATAGGCCACTCGCTGACCGCAGCAAAGACGGTCCTTACGATTGTGGATCGGTGGAAGAGTCAGCGCTCTCGCTTATTTCAAGCTAACCCGCTACCCGGCGACGAGGCATCGGTGTCGCCTCTCCTTCTCACCCTGTAGAAGGTGGATTGGCGCGTAGCGCCAAGACGGTTGGGGTATTTGACGGATCGCCGTCGGCGCCAAGTGGCCCCCTCGTCCGGGTGAGCTTAGCTCGGCCACCTTCCCCCAAG
>NZ_RZSW01000942.1:0-1435 GCF_003997375.1 Mesorhizobium sp. M5C.F.Ca.IN.020.29.1.1
TGGGTGGCGGGGTCGCCGACCGGAGAATCGAAGCTCCGATCGGGGTGGGCGCCGATCAGAGGCAGTGGCGCGTCGGCGACGCCGTCGCTCAACCAGGGCGGCGTCAGTCCGTGCCAATGTATGATCGTCGGCTCGGCGGTCTCATTTCGAAGCCGGACATTGAAGGCATCGCCCGCTCGCAAGCGCAGGCCGGGAGCGCCGTCGGCTCCTCGCAGGCCGAAGACGCTTGCAGCTTTGCCGTTCACTTCGATCGTGCGGCGAGAGATGCCGAGCGTCTGGCCGCCTGACCGACTGGCGGAGGTTTCTGCGAGCAAGCCCGAAGGGAAGGCAAGAGCTGCGGCGCCTGCCACTGCGCCCTTCAGGATATCTCGGCGTTTCATGATGATTTCCTTCGGTCTCGAGATTGTTGTTTCGGTCAGCACACAAAGATCATGCCCGAGCCCCCTGGCCTTTAGGGCGCACGGCGCTCGCCGGCGGAACCGAACAGCCTGGCCACATGCGGAAAAAAGGCGGGCACGCGGTCCGCATAGCGGTCGTAGGCGTCGCCGAATTCCTTTCTGGCTTCACGCTCTTCGATGAAGGAAAGCCGCACATACATGCCAACCAGTACGGGAAACATCGCCAGCGTCAGCAGCGTGGGCCACTGCACGAGGAAGCCCGCCATGACGAGAACGAAGCCGACATATTGCGGATGCCGGACGGAGGCATATGGGCCGCCGGTTGCGAGGCGATTGTGACGCTGTGCTTCGTAAAGCACCCGCCACGCACTCGCGATCAGCACGAAGCCGCCGCCGATCAGGAAGAAGCTGAGAATGTGGAAGGGCCCGAAATGCGGATTGAGCTGCCAGCCGAACATCATCTCCAGGAGATGACCGGCATCATGCGAGAGCCAGTCAACGCCGGGGAACCTAGACTGCAGCCAGCCCGAGAACAGGTAGATCGTCAGGGGGAACCCGTACATCTCGGCAAACAGCGCCACCAGGAAGGCGCTGAATGCACCGAAGGAGCGCCAGTCACGGCCAGTTCGCGGCTTGAAGAAGCTGAAGGCAAACAGGATGAAAATCGCCGAGTTGATTATAGCCAGGCCCCAGAGGCCGTAGGCGAAAGATTGCTCGACCATGGTCATGCTCCTTTGTGGTGTGTGGGGCCGTCTTGCGCGTCCGGCTCGGTTTCCTTGTGCTGCGTATGTCTCCCATGCCCCCCGTGGCCGCCATGCATGAATATGTGAAGCAGAGGGCAGGCGAGCAGCAGCAGATAGGGAAGGATACCGAAGGCATGCGCCCGGTGCTCAGAGAGCAGGAAGAAAGCGGCGATCAGCAGGAAGGCGATCGTGACCAACCCGGTCTTCGAAGTCCAGAATCCGCGCGTTCCTGCCTCGAACTCCGGCTCTGGTTCGGAGCCGGTCAAGGGATCGGACATGTGGTGTGTGTTGGGG
>NZ_RZSW01000943.1:0-1435 GCF_003997375.1 Mesorhizobium sp. M5C.F.Ca.IN.020.29.1.1
GAACAGGTCCTTGATCCCGAGCGGTATGCCTTCGAGCGTCCCGCCCTCGCCCTTCGCCAGCTTCGCGTCCGAGGCCTTGGCCATGTCGCGCGCCTTGTCGTCGGTAACGACGACATAGGCGTTGAGCGTCGGATTGGCCCGCTCGATCGCCTGGAGATAGGCTTCGGTGATCTCGGTTGCGGTGATTTCCTTGGCGCGCAGCTTGGTGCGGGCCTGCGAAATCGTCAGGTGGGTCAGGTCGCTCATCAGGCAAGGCTCTTTTCGTAAAACACCGACCACTCGGTATCGGGATAGTCCAGCACCGGGCCGCAGCGCGAAAATCCGGCGGCTTCATAGACGGTCCACGCTGCCGGATGGCGGTCGCCGGTTTCCAGCACCAAACGCTTCAGCCCTTCATTGCGCGCCAGCGCTTCGATCCGCTCGACGATCCTGGCGCCGATCTTCTGTCCACGATGCGACGGCCGCGTGTACATGCGCTTGACCTCGCCGACGGTGCCATCGTGGCGCTTCAGCGCGCCGCAACCGACGGCAAGGCCGTTGTCGCGAGCGATGAAGACAGTTGTGTCGTTGTCGGCCATCTGTTCGACGGTCATGTGATAGCAGTGCTCCGGCGGCGTCAGTTGCAGCAGCGTGGCGTTGAGCTCCTTAACCAGCCCGCGCACATCGTCCTGCAGCGGCGTCTCGATGGCGATCTCGATTGCCATCGGCCCGCTACTCCACCACCTTCGGAACGAGGAAGAAATTCTCTTCGGTGGCCGGTGCGTTGGCGACGATGTCGGCCGCCTTGCTGCCGTCGGTGACGACGTCCGGGCGCTTTTTCATCTCCATCGGGATCACCGAAGTCATCGGCTCGACGCCGGAGACATCGACCTCGTTCAATTGCTCGACAAAGCCCAGAATGGCGTTCAACTCGCCCGTCATGCGCTCGGCATCCTCCTCGCTCACCGCAATACGGGCGAGACGCGCGACGCGCTTCACAGTCTGAAGATCAACGGACATGGTTGTTTGTGCCTCTGGAAAACCAGTCCGCGCTATAGCGGCGCGGCGCGTGCCGCGCAACATGCATCGTGCTGAGAACCGGCCCAGAAGGTCTGTGGCAGGCCACGCTGTCGCAGCTGAGATAGCTGCCGCCTTGGGCATTCTCTACAACGCAATCGTCCCACCGATCTCCGGCAACGCCACCTTCACGCCGGATCCCTCCAACCCTGCGACAAACTTGTCGGCGGTCTGGTCGATGATCGGGAACGTGCCGAAGTGACTGGGGATGACCGTCTCAAACTGAAAGAAGCGTCGGCAGGCAAGGGCTGCCACCGCGCCACCCATGGTGAAGCGGTCGCCAATCGGCACGATACCGATCTTCGGTTCATGCAATTCGTTGATCAGCGCCATGTCGGAAAAGATGTCGGTGTCGCCCATGTGATAGAGCGTCTTGTCT
>NZ_RZSW01000944.1:0-1428 GCF_003997375.1 Mesorhizobium sp. M5C.F.Ca.IN.020.29.1.1
GGGCAGGACTGTCCAAGCCGCTGTCCGGCGATGCCGCCAGGGCGGTCGAGGTTGCGACAGAACTGAACCTGCCGGTCGTCGCGGTCGATCTGCCCTCAGGCGTGTCAGGCGAGAGCGGCCAGGTTCTCGGCCATGCATTCCGCGCCCGGATCACGGTGACGTTCGCGCGAAAAAAGCCCGGCCATCTGCTGTTGCCAGGGCGCGAGATGTGCGGCGATCTGGTGCTTGCCGACATTGGCATCGGCGATAGGATCATTGCGCAGGTCGACCCGCGAACCTTCGAGAACACTCCGCCGCTTTGGCTAGGGAGTCTTCCGGTTCCAGCCGTCGACACCCATAAATACAGGCGCGGCCATGTCGGCGTCTTTTCCGGCGGGCCGTCGGCGACGGGCGCCGCACGGCTGTCGGCGCTTGCCGCGGCCAGAAGCGGGGCGGGGGCGGTGACCGTGCTGTCGCCGGCGAACGGGCTGCAGGTGAATGCCGCGCATCTGACCTCGATCATGCTGCGTAGGGCCGACAGCTTCGCGGACGTACAGGAGTTCATCGACGGCCGCCGGCCGTCGGCGTTCGTCCTCGGACCCGGATTTGGCGTCGGCGAAAAAACACGCGATTTTGCCCTCGGCGTACTGGCCGCCGGACAACGGCCAGACGGCAGGGTCGACGGGCTGGTGCTCGATGCCGATGGCATCACCGCGTTTCGCGATACGCCCAACGTTTTGTTTGAAGCCGCCTGTCGTCCGAACACGCCGGCGCTGGTGCTGACGCCGCATGAGGGCGAATTCGCCAGGCTGTTTCCGGACATCGCCGGAGACAAGAATCTATCCAAGCTGGCCAAGGCGCGCACTGCCGCCGAGCGTGCCGGCGCCATCGTCGTCTACAAGGGCGCTGACACGGTGATCGCGGCGCCCGATAGCAGAGCAGCGATCAACGGCAATGGCGCGCCATGGCTGGCCACGGCCGGGTCGGGCGACGTGCTGTCGGGCATCATCGCCGGCTTCCTGGCACAAGGCATGCAGGCTTTCGAAGCCGCCTGCGCGGCGGTCTGGATTCACGCCGAGGCCGGCAGCCGTTTCGGACCTGGGCTGATCGCCGAAGACCTGCCGCTGGCGCTGGTGCCGGTGCTGCGCGAGCTTGCCGAAAATCGCCACGGGATGACCGCTGAATGAACCATCGGCTCGCCTTGATCGCTGTGATTTTCGCCAATTTTTTCCTAGCCAACCTCGCGCAAGCCGAAGGTCCGGTGATGATCGTCGACGATCCAGCCGTGCTCGCCGCCATCGATGCCAAGGGTTTTGGTTTCGCCGGCATTTTCGGCGTCGATGGCAAGGGCGACCTGAAGACGCTCTATGACAAGGCGCCGGCCTATCATCAGATCGTCGAAACGATCGCCGGCGATGTCGCCGCGCTGCGCGCCGAAATGAAGGCTGG
>NZ_RZSW01000945.1:0-1422 GCF_003997375.1 Mesorhizobium sp. M5C.F.Ca.IN.020.29.1.1
GCCATCTGCTCGCCGGACTGGTCAAGGACGGCAGGCCGGACCTGTGGACCGAAGCCGCCAAGGCGATCATGACCACGGACACCTATCCGAAACTGGCGACCGCGACGGTAAAACTCGGCGACGCCGACGTCACCATCAACGGTATTGCCAAGGGCGCCGGCATGATCGCGCCCGACATGGCGACGATGCTCTCCTTCATCGCCACCGATGCGCCGATCGCAGCCCCCGTGCTGCAGGATCTTTTGTCACGCGGCACGGCCAAGACCTTCAATGCGGTCACCGTCGACAGCGACACCTCGACCAGCGACACGCTGCTGATGTTCGCCACCGGCACCGCATCCAGGCGCGGCGCGCCTGACATCACCGATGCCGGGGATGCGCGCCTCGGCGCCTTCCGCCGCGCGCTCGGCAAGGTGCTGAAATCGCTGGCGCTGCAAGTGGTGCGCGACGGCGAGGGCGCCCGCAAGCAGGTCGAGGTCACCGTCACCGGCGCGCAATCGGCCCGCTCGGCCAAGCGCATCGCGCTGTCGATCGCCAATTCGCCGCTGGTCAAGACGGCGGTCGCCGGCGAGGATGCCAATTGGGGTCGCGTCGTCATGGCCATCGGCAAGGCCGGCGAACCGGCCGACCGCGACCTTCTGTCGATCTGGTTCGGCGATATCAGGCTGGCGCATGAGGGCGAGCGCGACGCCGCCTACTCCGAAGAGGCGACATCGGCCTACATGAAGCGCGACGAGATCCGCATCCATGCCGATATCGGCATCGGCCGCGGCAAGGCGACGGTGTGGACTTGCGACCTCACCAAGGAGTATGTCGCCATCAACGGCGATTATCGGAGCTGATGGCGTTGGTTTCCAGACATCCGGCAAGCGTGCTTGCCATAGTGCGCCGCTATGAGGCGGCCGGCTTTCGCGCCTGGCCGGCGGCGGCGGTCCATTATGACGGCACCTGGGTGGTGCGGCTGACGGCGGGTCATCCGGCCAAGCGGCTGAATTCGGTCAATCCGCTCGATCCGGGCGACATCCAGCACATCGCCGAACGCATCGGCCGCGCCAGCCGCCGCTTCGACGCCTATGGCCGGCCGCTGACCTTCCGCATATCGCCGCTGTCGGGGCCGGTCCTTTCCAAACATCTCGACAGCGAAGGCTGGAGCACATTCGACGAATCGCTGGTCATGCGGCTGCCGCTTTCAGACGCCCAGCTCGATGCCGCCATGGACCAGATTCCGCTGAAGGACATCAGCCGCTTCATCGGCGCGTCGCTCAAGGTAAGCGGCTCGGATGTGTCGCTGCGGCCGGGCCTGTCGGAGATCATCGGCGCCATCCAGCCGGAAGCCGGGCTGTTCGCGCTCGAAAAGGGCACCGAACCGCTGGCGACGCTGATCTGCGTCCATGATGGCGATCTTGCCGGACTGTTCGAGAT
>NZ_RZSW01000946.1:0-1417 GCF_003997375.1 Mesorhizobium sp. M5C.F.Ca.IN.020.29.1.1
CGGTCGGATGGAACTGCACGAATTCCAGGTCGGCAAGCTCGGCCCCGGCACTGGCGGCGAGCGCCAGTCCATGCCCGCACGAGCCGGGCGGGTTCGTCGTATCGCAATAAAGGCCGCCGATACCGCCGGTCGCCAGCACGACGCGGGAGGTGGCCATTGTGATTGCACCCGTGTCGCCGACCGCCAATACCCCGGCGATTGCACCGTCTTCGACGATCAGCCGGCGCGCCTCCATGTCTTCGAGGACCGTGATCGACGGTGTGCGCCGCACGGCGGCGATGAGCGCGCTGACCAGCTCGCGGCCTGTGGCGTCGCCGGCGGCATGGACGATCCGACGGCGCGAGTGGGCTGCCTCGAGCCCGAGCCGCAATGCGCCGTCAGACCCGCGGTCGAAGGCGACGCCGAAGCGCGCGAGATTCTCGATCGCTTTGGGTGCGGCTTCGACCATCCGCCTTACAGCCGTCTGGTCGCAGAGGCCGTCGCCGGCCGCCAAGGTATCGCTCAGATGAAGCTCCGGACAATCGTCGCAGCCGAGGCTGGCCGCGAGCCCTCCCTGGGCGAGATCGCTGCACCCGTCGGTTCCAAGCGGCGCCCTGGAAAGGAGCACGACCGGCTCCGGCGCCAGATGAAGGGCCGTCATCAATCCGGCAACGCCGGCGCCGATGATGACCGGCGCCCCGCCGATATCCAGCATGTCTGGGGTCATATGGCGAGCATGCGCTCCACAGCCCGGCGGGCCCGGTCCGCGACCCGCGGGTCGATGGTCACGATGTGGCGGGTTTCCTCGAGCGCGGTACGGATGTTGGAAAGCGTGATCCGCTTCATGTGCGGACACAGATTGCAGGGGCGGATGAAGTCCACCTCGGGATATTCGACTGCGACATTGTCGCTCATCGAGCATTCGGTCATCAGCACGACACGCGCCGGCTTCTCACGGCCGACATAGTCGGACATGGCGGCGGTCGAGCCCGAGAAGTCGGCCTCGGCCACTACCTCGGGCGGGCATTCGGGATGGGCGAGCACGGTCACGCCTGGATGCGCCTCGCGCAGTTCGCGGATGTCAGCCGGCGTGAAGCGCTCATGCACCTCGCAACGGCCCGTCCAGGCGATGATCTCGACATCTGTCTCGGCGGCGATGTTTTTCGCCAGATATTCGTCGGGCAGCATGATCACGCGCGGCACGCCGAGCGATTCCACCACTTTCCTGGCGTTGCCAGAGGTGCAGCAAATATCGGATTCCGCCTTCACGGCGGCGGAGGTGTTGACGTAGGTGACAACAGGCACGCCGGGGCATCGTTGACGGAGCAGGCGCACGTCCTCGGCGGTAATGGACTCTGCCAGAGAGCAGCCGGCGCCGAGGTCCGGGTTGAGAACGGTCTTGTCCGGATTAAGCAGTTTTGTCGTCTCGGCCATGAAG
>NZ_RZSW01000947.1:0-1413 GCF_003997375.1 Mesorhizobium sp. M5C.F.Ca.IN.020.29.1.1
GTGCGGGCGCGCTATCGGCCGGATGCGCCCGCCTGGATGCGCCGCGGCGATTTTCACTCCACCCTGCCGGTCTGGGTGGGCGGCGAGATCCGCACCGGCTACACCTGCAACGTCCTGCTCAGGATGGGCGCCGACAGCCTCCGCGGCCGGCGGTTCAGCCTGGCGCGTGGCCAGACCGGCGGCGAGGACACCGAATTCTTCGACCATATGGTCAAGGCCGGCGGTCGCATCGCCTTTTCGCCGCAAGCCTGGGTCGATGAAGTGGTGCCGCGCGCCAGGGCCGCATTCGACTGGCTCCGCCGCCGCCGGTTCCGCGTCGGGCAGACGCATGGGCACCTCCTGGGGCGCGACGCGAGTGGCCTCGCGCTGGTCAGGCAAGTCGGCCTCGCCTCGGCAAAGGCGGTCTACTGTTTCGCATTGGCGATCCCGGTCGCCATCAATCCCGTGCGCAGGAACCGCAGCGTGCTTCGCGGCATCATGCATGTCGGCGTCGTGAGCGGTCTCGTCGGTGTGCGTGAAATCCGCCAATACGGCTTGCCATCGCCGCAGGAAGGGGGCAAGCGTGCAGCCTGACGTCACCTTTGTCATTGCCGCCTACAATGCGGAGCTGACCATCGAGCGGGCGATCGCCAGCGCTATCGCCCAGCGCGATGTCCGCGTTGAGGTGATCGTCGTCGACGATCAGTCGCGCGACCGGACGCTCGATCTGGCGCGATCCTACCCCGAGGATATCGTGCGCGTCGTCGCCCTTGCACAGAACCGTGGTCCCGGCGGCGCCAGGAATGCCGGCCTTGAGCTTGCCCGCGGCCGGTGGGTCGCGGTCCTCGATTCCGATGACGCGATCTATCCCGGGCGGATCTGCACCATGATTGACCGCGCAGAGAAAGCGGGCGCCGAGATCGCGGTCGACAATCTCCAGGTCGTTCGCGAGGACGGCGTTGCCGAAGAGACGATGTTCCCGGCCGACTATCTCGAGGGCTTGAGTGAAATCTCGCTAGCGGACTATATCGCCGGCAATGTGGTGTTCGAATCCAGGTTCAATCTCGGCTATCTCAAGCCGATCTTCCAGCGACGCTTCCTGAACGAAAACGGGCTTCGCTATGACGAAGGCCTGATCATCGGCGAAGATTACATCCTGCTGGCCAGTGCTCTGGCCAAGGGCGGAAAATGTGTGGTTGAGCCGACGACCGGCTACGTCTACCATATCCGGACCGGCTCCATTTCCCGCGTGCTCGAACTTCATCACGTCGAGGCGATGCGCAAGGCCGATCTCGCCTTCGCCAGAACCCATTCGATGGACGCCAAGGCCGAGGCCGCTTTCGCAAGGCGCACACGCAGCCTGCGCAAGGCGGCGTCGTTCCTGTCGCTGGTCCAGCACATCAAGGCGCGGTCCCCGCTCAAGGCGGTGTGGAC
>NZ_RZSW01000948.1:0-1410 GCF_003997375.1 Mesorhizobium sp. M5C.F.Ca.IN.020.29.1.1
TCCTGGGACCGCTTTTTCGCTCGTCCTCGTTTCAAAAAGAGGAGTCAGAACTGGTCATTCTAGTTACGCCTTACATTGTAAGACCAGGCTCCAACCCAAACCAGATGAGCGCACCTACGGAGCGAGCGGCACCGGCTTTGAACGGAGGGGGCGCTCCGACGAATTCCGTGGCAAGTCCCCCGCGAGACCGCGCTGCTATCCGTGCGGGCGCGCCAAGCGCCCAGGGCGGTCTCGGCTTCATCATCGAATAGTGTCGTCCAATGATGTTGCGTTTTATAGTCCTCTTTGTCGCTCTGGCACCAAGCGTAAGTGGCTGCACAAGCACTACGCCAGTTCATGTCGAACCATCGGCATCAATGCTTGTCCGAGAGGAGACCACCCTCCTGACGTTGCAAAGCCTGCGCGCTTCCGAACGGCAGCGTTTGCGTGATTTCCTAAACAAGGCCAGTCGCGGCCGATTCGATGCCCTCCACCTCCTCATCAGCGGTTCGCCCCAGCTCAGCGCAGGGGTAGCCCATCAGGCCAGGCAGTTGGCAATCGAAGCAGACAACATTCAATTGCTCGATCAACACGACGCCGGCTCAGTGCGAATTGAGGCGATTGTCTATCACGCCCGTCCGCCGGTCTGTCCCTCATATGGTGCCTTACCCAATGAAGAATCCTTCAAACAGCCGCTTGGTTGTTCGACAGGATTTAACCTGGCCGTGATGGTCAACGATCCGCGCGATCTGCTCGACAATCAGGCCGTCAAGTCCGGCGATGGCGATCGTGCTTCTGTACCAGTTGCCACTTACAGAACATTCGGGACGGATAAAGGTGGCTAATACCGGCCCTTATCTTGGCAGCACTCCTACCGGAGATTGAAAGCTTCCAATCTCGTCCTGATCTAAAATCAAAGGAACCGCTGGATGCAATATAGGCGCGATATCGCGGGCCTTAGGGCTGTTGCTGTACTTCCGGTCGTACTATTTCATTTCGGAATTTCGGCGATCCCGGGTGGCTTTAGCGGGGTCGATATCTTCTTCGTCATCTCCGGCTACCTGATCAGCGGAAGCCTCTTGGATGACCTTGAACGCGGCCAATTTTCGATCGTCAACTTCTACTGGCGCCGTGCCCGGCGCATTCTGCCGGCTCTCGTCTTTGTGATGCTTCTCACCTGCATTGCCGCATTGTTCATTCTTCTGCCATCGGATCTGCGCGAATTCGGTCTTAGCATCATAGCTGCCTCGACCTTCTGGTCGAACGTTTTTTTCTGGAAAACGTCAAGTTACTTCTCGATCGATGCCGCGCTTCGACCACTGTTGCACACCTGGTCGCTTTCCGTAGAGGAGCAGTACTACATCTTCGCCCCAATCCTGATGTTCCTAATCTATCGCTACATCGGGAAGCGCTGGCTGACGACACTTCTTC
>NZ_RZSW01000949.1:0-1408 GCF_003997375.1 Mesorhizobium sp. M5C.F.Ca.IN.020.29.1.1
CCTCGACGGGGTAGCGGAAATGCCAGAGGTTGCCGTTGACTTCCTGCTGTTCGACCTCGAGGTCGGAAATCGCAGTCAAGAGCTTCGGGTCCCAGTTGACAAGGCGCTTGTCCTTGTAGATCAGGCCTTCCTTGTAGAGCGTGACGAACACTTCGAGCACCGCCTTGGATAGGCCCTCGTCCATGGTGAAACGTTCTCGGCTCCAGTCGGCCGAGGCCCCCAGCCGCTTCAACTGGTTGAAGATCGCGCCGCCGGATTCAGCCTTCCACTCCCAGACTTTCTCGATGAACTCGTCGCGCGTCAGGTCGCGGCGGTGGATCTGCTGCTCCATAAGCTGGCGCTCGACCACCATCTGCGTAGCGATGCCGGCGTGATCCATGCCGGGCTGCCACAGCACGTTCTTGCCGCGCATGCGCTCGAAGCGCACCAGAATGTCCTGCAGCGTGTTGTTGAGTGCATGGCCCATATGCAGCGAGCCGGTGACGTTCGGTGGCGGGATGACGATGGTGAAGGCTTCCGCGCCCTCCTCGGCGCCTGCGCCGGCACGAAACGCGTCGGCCTCCTCCCAGATTTTGGCGATCTTCGGCTCGACGATTTTGGCGTCGTAGTTTTTTTCGAGCATGGAAAGGCGTCCGAGCTGTCGGGTTTTTGCTGGTCCGGTGTAAATCGGAAGGTCTTGGCCAAGTCAACCGCGAGGCGGCAGGCGAACTGGCTCGCCTGCCATACAGATAGATCTGACAAGATCACAGGCAATGCCACTGCCGAGGCAGTAGGCATTACATCGCACCCAAAAACACCGCCAGCGGCGGCGTTCCCCATCCGTCGACCGTCCGAATTGTTACTGCGCGCCGCGCGCCACGCGCTCGATTTCTTCGCGCACCAGCCGCTCGACCAGCGTCGGAAGATTGTTGTCCAGCCAGTCCTGCAGCATGGGCCTGAGCATCTCCTCGGCCATCTCGTCGAAGGTTTTCTTGCTGCGGCTGGCGAACGCATCGGAAAGCTCGCCGAAGGCGGCGGCGACCTGCCGGCCCGTGTGTTCGGAAAGGATCGCCGGACGAGTGGACGGTGCCTCACTTGTGGCCGGGCGCGCCAACCCGCTTCGCGGCGGGGCCGGCTCGAAAGCAGGTTCGGCCGCGTCCTCGAAAACCTCGGCCTTCGGTTCGGCGTCCGGCGTCCGTCTCACCTCGGCCCTGTCCGGCTTGGCCGCGGTCATCGCTTCGCCTACTGAGGCGATCTCACGCCGCCAATCGGCCACGATGCTGTCGGTCGTCTCCGCAACCCTTCCCGTCGCAGGCGCATCCGGCTCCGGCTTGGCGGCCGGGGCCGGTTCGGCTGCAATCCTGGCACCAGCAAGCGTCACGGGCGCTTTGACCGGAGTCGGGTCGGAACGCACCGGCGGCTCCATACG
>NZ_RZSW01000094.1:0-15177 GCF_003997375.1 Mesorhizobium sp. M5C.F.Ca.IN.020.29.1.1
TTCAGTCCGACAGTGGGATCCTGATTTCCACTCTCAATCCGCCATCGTGAAAATCGCGATTGATCGTACCGCGCAATTCGCGCGTCACGTTCAAATCGATCAGCTTGGTGCCAAAACCGGTTTTGGCAGGTGCTTCAAGCTTCTTCTGGCCGACTTCGCGCCAGTTGAGAACCAGCGTCCGGTCGCGCCAGCGGCCCTCGACCGACCAGGCGACCTTGAGCGCACCGACCGAGTTGCCGGCTTCGCCATATTTCAGCGCATTCGTCGCCAGTTCGTGAAAGGTCAGGCCGAGCGCTTGCGTCGTTGTCTCGTCGAGCAGCACCTCTGGCCCCGACAATATCCCCTCAGGAAGCTCCTTGCCGAATACCTGACCAAGCTCGATGCGCAAGAGATCGCCGAGGTCTGCCTTCTGCCAGCGCGAGCGCGTCAGCATGTCCTGGGATGCCGCCATCGCTTGCAGCCGGGCCGAAAAAGAGGACGAGAACTCGTGGACGTCGGTGGCGTGCGATGCCGTCTGTCGCGCGATCGCCAGCACCCGCGTGATCGAGTTCTTGATGCGGTGCTTCATCTCCTGCAGCATCAGATCTTTTTCGAGCAGGCTTTTTTCCGTCGTCTCATGAAGCAGCGAGACCGCGTCATAGGCCCGCTCCTGATAGCGTGCCACCAGCGCGATGGTTCCCGCGAGCAGCAGCCCGAACAGGCCGAGCATCACCGGAATGGCGCGCGAGGAGGGTTGCGAAAAGGCGCTTGTCGGCCTGAACAGGACGGTCCATGGACGTCCGGCGATGGTGATCTCGCGAGAAACCACCAGCCGGTCACCGAAGATCGACGCCGGCGGCGTTTCCGACTGGAACAAAAGATGGTCGGCATCAACCTTGCCGTCATAGATTTCGATGTTGACCGGCAGCAGCGGCGTCCGGCTGAGCGCGGTCTGGAACAGATCGCGAGCGCGAAAGGCCGCGTAAAGAAAGCCTGATGTCGTGGATCTGGTCGCATCAACGCCGTCCGGCGCGGTTTCGACATTGAGCCGCACGAAGACCAGGAAGCCGGTGAAGGTCTGCGCAGCACCTGTTTCCTTGCCTAACTGCGCGCGCCCGCTCGCGTGCTGCTGGTTATCGGCCATCGCCTTTTCGATCGCCTCACGCCGCACCGGTTCTGTGAACATGTCGTAGCCGATGCTGGATTGATTGGAAGGATCCAGCGGCTCGAACAGCGTGATGGGCGTCCGCCAGGGCAGCGTCGTCGTAGCCGGATAGATCGGATGGCTGGCGCCATAGTCGTGCAGGATGGCACGCTCGACCGCTGCCTCGTCGCCGGGTCTCGTCAGCCGGAGAAAGCCGATGCCGCGCAGGCCGGCGAAATTGTCGTCAATATCGAGCGCGTTGAAGAACGCCTTGAACTCGCCGCGCGAAATCCCACCATTGCGCGCCTCGAACAGCGCATGGGTCGATCGCAGCAGCGACAGATGCAGGTCGATGCGGCTATCGATCCGGTTGAGCGCATCGTCCGCCGTCGCCTCGAACTTGATGCGCGCCGCTTCCTGCGTGGCGAAATAGGCGAATCCCGCCATCGTCAGGCTGATCAGCGCGACGGCGATGAAAGCGACGATCGGAAAGAACTTCTTCAAATTGCTGCTGCGGCCCATGGTTCCCCATCTTATGGGCAAGTCCTCGCGTCAACACAATGGCGCGGCCAAACCATCATGACCGCTGGCACATCAAATGACGGGTATTAGCCGGCTTGTTTGAAGCTTCAGGCGGCGATCTTCAGCGCACCTGGCCCAGGAATGGCACCGGGCGGGCACTTGCCCAGGATGATCATGCCGAGCACCTCGTCCTGGGTCACGTCTCTGGTGCGCGCCGTGCCGACGACCCGACCATTCTTCATCACGCAGACGCGGTCGGCAAGCTCGAACACATCGTGGATGTCGTGACTGATCAGGAAAATGCCGATGCCGTCGGCCTTGAGCTGCATGACCAATTCGCCGACCTGTGCCGTTTCCTGCGGGCCCAGTGCCGCCGTCGGCTCATCCATGATCAGGATGCGGGCGTTGAACAGGATGGCGCGTGCGATAGCCACCGACTGCCGCTGGCCGCCCGAAAGCTTGACAACCGGCTCCTTGAAGCGCTGGAAGCGGGGATTGAGCCTGCCCATCACCTTGCGCGCCTCGGCCTCCATGGCGCCATCGTCGAGCGTGCCCCAGCCGGTCATCAGCTCGCGGCCGAGGAAGAGGTTGGCGGCGGCGTCGACATTGTCGGCGAGCGCCAGCGTCTGGTAGATCGTCTCGATGCCATATTTCTTGGCGTCGCGCGGATTGGAGATCGAAGCCTCCTCGCCATTGACGAAGATCTGGCCCGAGTCGCGCTTGTAGGCGCCGGACAGGATCTTGATCAGCGTCGACTTGCCGGCACCGTTGTGGCCAAGCAGCGCCACGACTTCGCCCGGGAAAAGGTCGATCGACGCATCGTCGACGGCGCGAATGCCGCCGAAGGCAATCGAGATGTTGCGCATGTCGATCAGTGGGGTGGGAGCACTTGTGTCAGCCATGATCGTTCCTCCCTATGGTTTTTGCTTGAGCATGATCTTGTCGAAAACCGGTATCCACTTTTTCGGGCTCATGCTCAGACCCGCTTGCGATAGACGGTGTCGAGCCAGACGGCGACGACCAGGACGGCGCCGACGACGACGCTCTGAAGCGGTGAATCGATACCGAGCAACACCATGCCGGACTGCAACGACTGCATCAGAAGTGCGCCAAGCATGGCGCCGAGCACCGTGCCGGAGCCGCCGGCCAACGACGTCCCTCCAATGACCGCGGCCGCGATGACCAGCAACTCGTCCAGCGTACCCAGCGCATTAGTCGACGCATTGAGACGGGCCGAAGCAATCGCCGCGCTGATCGCGGCCAGAACGCCCATGATCATGAACACCTTCATAGTCACCCAGCGGGTGTTGATGCCGGCGAGTTCCGCCGCTTCCGGATTGCCGCCGATGGCAAAGACATAGCGGCCAAAACGGGTGCGGCTGGTGATGAAGGTCATGACGATGCCCACAGTGACCGCGATCAGCACCGGTATGGCGATGCCATGGGCGATAAACAGCCCGCCTTCCGGGACGGTGATGCCGGTCCGCTGGGCGTACTGGCGAACGATGCCGATCGGCCAGGGATAGGAATTGGCGATCCAGACGGCGCCGAGGATGGCGGTGCAAGCGACAACACCAAGCAAGGTCTCCGCCCAGACGGGACGCAGCGGGAACTTGAACCGCTTGCGCTGCGACCGGCCGTTGAGCAGCATCAAGGCGACGGCCACACAGGCGAGAATGCCGACTATCCAACTTGCGGTTGCCCCGATGGAGCCACGCGGCCCGCCACCCATGAGCTGAAAGGTGGCGTCGAGCGGCGCGACGGTGCGCCCGCTCGTCATCAGCCACGCCATGCCGCGCCAGATCAGCAGGCCGCCCAGCGTCACGATGAAGGCCGGAACCTCGAGATAGGCGATAATGAAGCCCTGGAGCGCGCCGATCATGAGGCCGAGCACCACGCCGGCAGCCAGTGCGATGATCCATATCCAGGGATTTCCAAGCTGGAACCCCATGACCCGGATGAGGAATTCGGCCTGCGCGACGCCCATCACCATGCCGATCACGCCTTCGACGGAGCCGACCGAAAGATCGATGTTGCGCATCACGATGACCAGCACCATGCCGGTCGCCATGATCGCGACCGAGGAGGTCTGCACCGACAGGTTCCAGAGGTTGCGCGGCGTGAGGAAAAGCCCGCCCGACAGGAGGTGGATTCCAACCCAGATGACCAGCAGCGCGCCGACCATGCCGAGCATGCGTATGTCGAGCTCGGTTGCCTTGAGAAAGCGGCCGACCGGGCTGAGCTCGGATTCACGCGCCCGATCGGCGCCTGTATCGGCGGCCGGCGTGTTGGAAGTTGTGTTGGTCATGATGCCCTCCCACCGGGTTGCCGTCTGCCGCGGATGCCGGAAGCAGTTTGGAGTTATCCGCGAGAAGCGGAAAAACAATTCTTTTTGAAAAAACGCCGCGGTGTGAAGCCGCGGCGTTTCAGGCTTCTTGCGAAGGCCGGATCAGTTGCAGACCGGGAGCGTGCCCGCCGCCACGCCGGCGCAGACCTCTTCCTTCTTGATCCAGCCCGCGTCGATGACGACGTTGAGATTGTCCTTGGTGACGGCAATCGGCGTCAGGAACAGCGACTTGACGACATTGCCGCCCGGCGTGGCGAAGTCCTTGACGCCGGCAATGTCTGTCATCTGCTTGCCGTCGGCCAGTTGCGAGGCGATCTCGGCGGCGTTCTTGCCGAGCTCGCGCGCGTCCTTCCACACCGATACGGTCTGTGTGCCGAGCGCGATGCGGTTCAGCGCGGCATGGTCGCCGTCCTGGCCCGACACCGGAACGGATCCGGCCAAGCCTTGCGCCGTCAGCGCCGCGACGACGCCACCAGCGGTGCCGTCATTGGCGGCAACCACCGCATCGACCTTGTTGTCGTTGGCGGTCAGGAACTGTTCCATGTTCTTCTGGGCGTTGGCGGGAAGCCAGCCGTCCGTATAGGCCTCGCCGACATTCTTGATCTTGCCGCTGTCGATGGCATCCTTGAGCACTTCCATGGAGCCGGCGAACAGGAAATCGGCATTCGGATCGGCGCCCGAGCCCTTGATGAAGACGTAATTGCCTTCCGGCGCCACCTTGAACACTTCGCGGGCCTGCATGCGGCCGACTTCCTGGTTGTCGAAGGTCAAATAGAAGACGTCCTTGTTCTCGATCAGCCGGTCATAGCCGACGACCGGAATGCCTTCGTCCAGCGCCTTCTGCACCGCCGGCCCGATGGCCGAGGCATCCTGCGCGAGGATGATCAGCGCGTTGGCGCCCTGCGAGATCAGGCTCTCGACGTCGGTCAGCTGCTTGCCGGGATTGGACTGTGCATCGGCTGAAATATACTTGTCGCCGGCGGCCTCGATCGCCGACTTCATGGCGGCTTCGTCAGTCTTCCAGCGCTCTTCCTGGAAGTTCGACCACGAAACACCGATGACCTTGTCCTTCGCCTGTGCGACCGACGCGAGCGGTAGCGACATGGCGACCCCCGCCAGAATGGCGGCTGTGAATCTCTTCATGATATTCCTCCTGCGCCGCGTACGGCGCGACCAACTGGCCCAAAGGCCTGCACAAAAGCTCTTTTTTTCGAGCCTCGAAAAAATACTGATCCAACGCCGAAGCACTGTCAACATGAATTCTGATGGAATTTTGGTGTCCTGTTGGCTTTTTTCGAGCCTCGGAATAAACAATGACAGGTCCTTCTGCTTCTGCCAGTATTTGTCGGCCTGACGGCTTCCGATTCATGAGCGGCCGCGGCAACAGGGTAGGAAGCAAAACAATGTCGGTTGGGATCCGCCATGACGATTTGCGCCGGCGCAACCGGGCGATGGTTATTTCGGCCGTACGGCGCGCAGGCCAGCCGTCACGGACCGAGATCGCCGCAACCACCGGCCTCAGCCATTCGACCATATCGGCGATCTCTTCCGACCTGATCCACGAAGGCATCCTGGCCGAGAGCAAGGCGAGTGAGACCGTTTCGCTGAAACGTGGCCGGCCGCAGGTTGGCCTCAGCCTCAATCCGGAAGCCGCTGCGGTATTGGCCGTCGTGTTGTCGCTGAATTCGCTGTCGGTCGCTGTCATCGACTATGCCGGACAAGTGGTCGCCGAGGAACAGCGCCGGCTGGACACGCTGACCATGTCGCGCGACGAGCTGATCGACGAATGTGTCGCCATAGTCCGGCGCCGGCTCGAAGACCCCGACCTCGACGTCCAAAGCGTCGCCCGCATCGCGCTGGCGATCCAGGGTATTACCGATTCCCATGCGCGCGCCATGTTGTGGTCGCCGATCACGCCGCAGACGAACATCGCCTTCGCCGACATTCTGGAACGCGAGTTCGGCATCCCGGCCATTATGGAGAACGACTGCAACATGATGGCCGTGGCGCTGCGCTGGCGCGACCCGGATCGCTACCGCGACGATTTCATCGCCATCCTGCTCTCGCATGGCATCGGTATGGGGCTGGTGCTCAAGGGCGAGCTGTTCACCGGCACCCATTCCTCAGGCGGCGAATTCGGCCACATGATTCATCGGCCGGGCGGCGCGCTTTGCCGCTGCGGGCGGCGCGGTTGCGTCGAGGCTTATGCCGGCAACTACGCTATCTGGCGCAACGCGAGGCAATTGAGCGAGAACGCCGAGCCGGTCGCCGATGTCAGCGACGCCGAGATGCGGGCACTGGCGGCCCGGGCGCGCGAGACGGACGGACCGGAGCGCGAAGCCTACCGCAAGGCCGGCGAGGCGCTCGGCTTCGGGCTCGGCAGCCTGTTCGCGCTGATCGATCCGGCGCCGGTCGCCATGGTCGGTGCCAGCGCTGCCGCCTTCGACCTGATCGAGCCGGCCCTGCGCGAGGCCATCGCCCAGACCGCGGGCGGCCAGCATTCGGGTTCGATTTCCTTCGACACCGAGCCGAACGAACTGCCGCTGATCCGAGAAGGCTGCGCCATGCGGGCGCTGAGCTTCGTCGACCAAGAGATCTTCGCGCCGAGCATCCAGGCACGAGCCGGCTCGGTCGGAAAGAACGTGGCTTGAACTCGAAGGGAGGATCCCGGATCGCGACTTGGGGTGTGTTGAGATTCAGGTCAGGCCGAGTCGAGAATGGTGGGTTCCGAGAACCGGAGCGGAGCGTACTTTTGGGTACGTGAGCACCGGAAGCCCAGGAAGCCGGCGTTCGCAGGCCGGCACCACCTGGATATCAGCACATCCCTAGTCTTCCCTGATCGCATAGCCCGCGCCGCGGATGGTGCGGATGACATCGGGCATGCGACCATTGTTGACCGCCTTGCGCAACCGGCCGACATGGACGTCCACCGTGCGCTCGTCGATGTAGATCGTCTCGCCCCAGACATTGTCGAGCAACTGGCTGCGCGAGAAGACCCGACCCGGGTGCCGCATCATGAATTCGAGCAGCCGGAATTCGGTCGGCCCGAGCCGGATCTCGCTCTTCTTGCGATAGACCCTGTGCGATTCGCGATCGAGCATGATGTCGCCGACCTTCAGCACGCTGGACAGTACTTCCGGCTTGGCGCGGCGCAGCAGCGCCTTGACCCTGGCCATGAATTCCGGTGTCGAGAACGGCTTGACCAGATAGTCGTCGGCTCCGGTGGAAAGGCCGCGCACCCGGTCGCTCTCCTCGCCGCGCGCGGTCAGCATGATGATCGGCAGCCGCTCGGTTTCGGGACGCACCCGAAGGCGCCGGCAAAGCTCGATGCCCGAAACCGCCGGCACCATCCAGTCGAGCACCAGAAGATCGGGCACGTTTTCCTGCAGCCGGATTTCGGCCTCGTCGCCGCGCGTCACCACCTCGACCTGATAGCCTTCGGATTCCAGATTGTAGCGGAGGAGGACGCCCAGCGGCTCTTCATCCTCCACCACCATGATGCGCGGCGCGATCATCGGCCGGTCACTCCTGTCATGTCGCCGGCGCCGACATCGTCGTTTCGTCGAGCTTCGGGCGATCCGCCGGCAATTGCTGCCCGGTCACGACAAAGTAGGCGTTTTCGGCTATGTTGGTGACATGATCGCCGATGCGTTCGAGATTCTTGGCGCAAAACAGAAGATGGGTGCAAGCGGTGATGTTGCGCGGATCCTCCATCATGTAGGTCAGGAGTTCGCGGAAAACCGCCGTGTATTTCACGTCGATCTTCTGATCGTCGGCGCGCAGTTCTTTCAAAGCGCCGGCATTGCGCGACACATAGTGCTCAACCACCCCGCGGAGCTGCACAAGAACGAGATCCGCCATCCCGTCGATACCGTGCGACAGATTGCGCGGCGTGGTGCTCTGCCCGACTGCGCTGACCCGCTTGGCTATGTTTTTGGCCAAATCGCCGATGCGCTCGAGATCACCGGCCATGCGGATTGCGCCAACCACGGCGCGCAGATCTTGCGCCATCGGCTGCCGCTTGGCGATCAGCGTGATCGCACTGTCGTCGAGTTCGCGCTGCCGCGCATCCATGATCGCGTCGTCCGAGACGACACGCTGCGCCATCGCATTGTCTGACGCAAGCAACGCGCGGATCGAGGTTGCGACCATCGCGGCGGCGAGCTCGTCCATGTCGCGGATCAGCCTGTCGATGTGCTCCAGTTCCTCGTCGAAAGATGCGACGGTGTGTTCACCCATGATCCTGTCCTCGTGTTCGAAATTCGCCGCCGGACCGCTCAGCCGAACCGGCCGGTGATGTAGTCCTGGGTGCGCTTGTCGTCGGGATTGGTGAACATCTTGTCGGTTGCGCCCTCCTCGACCAGGTAGCCGAGATGGAACATCGCCGTGCGTTGCGACACGCGCGCTGCCTGCTGCATCGAGTGGGTGACGATGACGATCGTGTAGTTCTGGCGCAGTTCGTCGATCAGTTCCTCGACGCGGGCGGTGGCGATCGGATCCAGCGCCGAACAGGGCTCGTCCATCAGAATCACTTCCGGCGACACGGCGATGGCGCGCGCGATGCACAGGCGCTGCTGCTGTCCGCCGGAGAGACCGGTGCCCGACTCGAGCAGGCGATCCTTGACCTCGTTGAACAGACCGGCTTTCTTCAGGCTCGATTCAACGATGCCGTCCAACTCGGACTTGCTCCTGGCCAGGCCGTGAATGCGCGGACCGTAGGCGACGTTTTCATAGATCGATTTCGGAAACGGGTTCGGCTTCTGGAATACCATGCCGACGCGAGCTCGCAGCTCGACGACATCGATTTTCGGGTCGTAAACATCCTCGCCGTCGAGCGTTATCTTGCCGCTCACCCGCGCGATATCGATCGTGTCGTTCATTCGGTTCAGGCAACGCAGGAAGGTCGACTTGCCACAGCCCGATGGGCCGATCAACGCCGTCACCTGGTTCTCGCGGACATCGAGGTCCACGTCGAACAGAGCTCGCTTCTCACCGTAATGAACAGAGACCTTTTCGCCCTTCATCTTGATCGAAGGGGCATTGGTTCCGCTGCTCAGTTTCTGTTCGACGCCGGCTTCCGTCATGATGTTCATATCCTCTACCCCTTACCAGCGCCGCTCGAAGCGCCTGCGCAGTATCACTGCAATGGCGTTCATGATGACCAAAAACAGCAGCAAAATCAAAATCGCCGCCGAAGTCTTCTGCTGGAATCCAGCTTCCGGGAAATCCGCCCACATGAATATCTGCACCGGCAGGATCGTCGCGGGATCGGTAAAGCCGCCGGGAATGTCGACGATGAAGGCGACCATGCCGATCATCAGCAACGGCGCGGTTTCGCCCAGCGCATGCGCCATTCCGAGAATGGTGCCGGTCATGATGCCCGGCATCGCCAGCGGCAGGACGTGATGGAATACGGTCTGAACCTTGGAGGCTCCGATGCCAAGCGCCGCCTCGCGGATCGACGGTGGCACCGCGCGCAGCGAAGCGCGCGAGGCGATAATGATGATCGGCAGGGTCATCAGCGCCAGCACCATGCCGCCGACCACCGGGGCGGAGCGCGGCATGCCGAAGAAATTCAGGAATACGGCAAGTCCAAGCAGGCCGAAGACGATCGAAGGCACCGCCGCCAGATTGTTGATATTCACTTCGATCATCGTCGTCAGCCGGTTCTTGGGCGCAAATTCCTCAAGATAGATCGCCGCTGAAACGCCGATCGGGAAGGCGATGGCCAGCGTTACGATCATGGTCAGGAACGATCCGACGACCGCGCCCCAGACACCGGCCAGTTCCGGCTCGCGGCTTGCGCCGGTGAAGAAGAAGATCGAGTTGAACCGGCTTTCGATCAGGCCGGCGCTCTTCAGCGTGTCGAGCCAGACGATCATCTTGTCCGAAATCTTTCGCGATGCTTCCGGCGTCTCGATTACGCGCAGGAATGCCTGGCCGCTCGCGGCGGGCGCCGTGCTGTCCAGCGCCTCGATCACCGTGCCCTTAGCGATCACCATGCCGTTGGCCGCAGGTGACAGCGCGGTCAGCTTGACCGTGCCGCCATTGAACGCGACCAGCAGCGACGACGCGCCGCTCGTCAGGGTGAGCATGCCGTTTTCGCCCTCGGCCGCACCATGGCCGCGCGCCAGCGCCAGCATGGCATCGTCGCCGAAGGTCAAATCGATGTCGCCGCTGGTTTGCGAAGGCGTGACGCTTGTCGAAATCGCTTCGTCCGAACCGACGTCGGCAAGCAGACCCTTGAGATAGAGGTCGGCAAAATCGTCAAGTGGAACCGCATAGTCCACCGTTCCTCCGAGCATCCCCGGATCAGCCGCAATATCCTTGCGCAGGAACACGCCTGTGCCGGTGGAAATCAGTCCGCGCAGCAGGCGCTTGTCCTGGCGGCTCGTCACATCCGGAAATTTTGCCGTAAGCGCTTCCTGAGCGATGGCGTCGTAATTCACTTCGTCGAGTTTCGCCGGGTCGACCTTGGCCGCCGAAAGATCGATCGGCAGCGTCACATAGTTCTGCCGCAGCGCCGGAATCGCCTGCGTGACGATCGTCGACAGGAGCAGCACAAGGAACAAGCCGGCCAACGCAACAGCTGCGGCGCCAAGCCATTTGAACCACGTTTCCGTGCGGTAGCGGCCCTTCAGCCGCGCCTTCGCGGCATCGTCGGTATGAATGCTGACCGGCCGTCCGACGGCGTCCAATGACGAGATCGCATCAGTCATATTGCTCTCGGTATTTCTGGACGACGCGCAACGCGACGATGTTGAGGGAAAGCGTGATGCAGAACAGCACCAGGCCGAGTGCGAAGGCTGCAAGCGTCTTGGCGCTGTCGAACTCCTGGTCGCCCACCAGCAGCGTCACGATCTGCACGGTCACGGTTGTGACCGCTTCGAGCGGGTTGGCCGTGAGGTTTGCCGCCAGGCCCGCCGCCATGACCACGATCATTGTTTCGCCGATTGCGCGGCTGACGGCAAGCAGCATCGCTGAAACGATGCCCGGAAGGGCAGCAGGAAGGACCACCTTGCGGATGGTTTCCGACTTGGTCGCGCCGAGGCCGGCGGAACCGTCTCTCAGGGATTGCGGAACGGCGTTGATCACATCATCGGAAAGCGAGGAAACGAAGGGAATGATCATGATACCCATGACCACGCCTGCGGCGAGCGCAGATTCGGACGCGACGTTGAGGCCCAGGCTTTCGCCGATACCGCGGAAGTAGGGCGCAACCGTCAGCGCGGCGAAGAAGCCGTAGACGACGGTCGGAATGCCGGCGAGGATTTCCAGAACCGGCTTTGCGACCGCGCGGACGCTTTTGGAGGCGTAATCCGAAAGGTAGATCGCAGCCATCAGCCCGATAGGCGCAGCCACCAGCATGGCGATGAAGGTGATGAGCAACGTGCCGGCAAAGAGCGGCACCATGCCAAAAATGTCCTCGTTGACCGCCCCGGCCTCCGCTCCCGCGCCGGTGAAGGCGCTCTGCGGCGACCAATGCGTGCCGAACAGGAACTTGTAGAACGGCACCTGTTGGAAGAACCGCAGAGACTCGAAGATAAGCGACAGGACGATCCCGATCGTCGTCAGGATCGCGACCACCGAACAGGCGATCAGGATTGCGCGAAGAATGCGCTCGACCACGTGGCGCGCCCGGTAGGCCTGTGCGATGCGGGAATAGGCCCAGTAAAATCCGGACGCGGAAAGCACGAGCGCGACGGTCCAGATGATCCAGGTGCTGGTCGCATGGACCGATTTGTAGGCGGCGGCGGCCGCCTCTTTCGTGGGATCGGCGAAGCCGACAAGCCCGCCAAAGGCCATCGCGCGAGCGTCGCGGATGAAAGCTTCGACCTGCGGGACGCCCATTCCCGACAATTCGGTGGAGAAGCGGTCGGCAATGATCGACGATTCAATTCCCGGCGTGACCAGCGACCACAACACGATCGCAAGCAGCGCGGGACCGGCAGCAAAAAGCGCCAGAAACATGCCATGTTGGCCAGGCAGCGAATGCAATCGCGCGACGTCGCCATTGACACTGGCAATGGCGCGTCTCCGGCCGATCAAATAGGCCGCAACTGCCAGAACCAACAGAAGAACAACGAGATAACCGACCATGATTTAGGACGTCCCCTCGACCGCCGGTCATTCACCGGCTCAAAGCACGGGACCTTGGTCCCGCGCTTTGGGCTTTAGAGCATGAGGGTCAGAGCGGATATACGCCCGGACCCCGAAACCTCAGGAACCCATGCCCTTCAGGGCCTTGGCGTTTTCGGCCCACTTGGCGCGCTCGGCGTCCGGCAGCGGGATCAGGCCCTTGTCGGCCAGATAACCATCAGGACCCCATGCACCTTCCGAGGTGTACTCGGCGATGAATTCCTGCATGCCGGGGATGACGCCAACATGCTCCTTCTTGGCATAGACATAGAGCGAGCGGGAAACGCCGTAATCGCCGGATGCGATGTTCTCGAAGGTCGGCTCGACGCCGTCGACTTTATGGCCCTGCAGCTTGTCGGCGTTCTGGTCAAGGAACGAGAAGCCAAAGATGCCGAAGGCATTGGGGTTGGCTTCCAGCTTCTGGACGATCAGATTGTCGTTTTCGCCGGCCTCGACAAAAGCGCCGTCTTCGCGGATCTCGCCGCAGCCCTTTTCATTAGCCGCCTTCACTTCTTCCTGGCAGGCCGCATCCATGACGAGTTCGACGAACGCATCGCGCGTGCCGGATGTCGGCGGCGGGCCAAGCACTTCGATCTTTGTCGCGGGAAGCGACGCATCGACATCCGACCAGTTCTTGTAAGGGTTGGCGACGACCTTGCCGTCGACAGCGACGTTCTTGGCGAGCGCCTTGAAAATCTGTTCCTTGGTCAGATCAACGACAGTCCCCGCCTTCGAATTGGCCAGTACGATGCCGTCGAAGCCGACCTTGATCTCGACCGGCGTCACGCCGTTTGCCTTGCAGGTCTTAAGCTCGCTGTCCTTGATGGCGCGCGAGGCATTGGTGAAGTCGGCGGTATTCTCGCCGACGCCCTGGCAAAACAGCTTCATGCCGCCGCCGGTGCCAGTCGACTCGACAACCGGGGTCTTGATCTTTCCGCTCTGGCCGAGCTTTTCAGCGACAGCCGTCGTGAAGGGGAACACTGTGGACGAACCGACGATTTGAATCTGGTCGCGCGCGGCGGCATAACCAGCCGACGCGGCGAGCGCAAGCGCCGCGGCCGACGCCGTAAGGAGGAAATTTTTCATGTGGCCTGCTCCTGTTCGGAAAATGGTCTCTCGGCGCCATTCCTTCGGCGCCCGCTGAGGCCAATAGCCCCCGATTATTACAGTCACATGACAGTTTGATGTCAGCCCGGTAACCGCCGCACAGCCATGTCGAAAAGGACCGGACGCGGGTCTCGCCGGCACAGCCGCGGTTTGCCGCTGGAATCAGCAGCTTGCACGATTTGCGGCCGGCATTTGCCCTCGACAGGCGAAAATAATTGGCGCCGAAAAAGAAAATCCGGGCGGGAGCGCGTTGCATGCGGCCAAGGAGGTCATGGCCGCGCCATCGCCGAAACAGGTCCGTTGGGGTAAATCTGACCCTGTTTCTTGCCGGCGGTCGCTGCTCCCGCCCGTAACTGGAGGAGCGGAACTCGAATGCGCTTATTGCCCCAACCGGACGCACGCTTTGATATGGTGCGATCGCACCATAGTCTTGTCCGCAATGCTCGCCGAATCGGCTGAACTCTACGGACTGACGTGGCTATCCCGCGTTGCACTGGATTTCTCAGTCCGCGCCGACCTTTCGAGCAAGACGCCCTGGGGCTGATGGGCTTGGGCAGGTCATCGTCCATGCCCGCCCTCCAGTCGCGCCAGGGACGCTGCGGCACTTTTGATTTTGCGCATGATCCCCGGCGAAATCGATTCCGATTCTCCGGGTCATGCGCTAGCCTTGCCCGCAGTGTATTCCGACGGTTGTCGGTAGAACCGAAGCCGCGTTATAAATCCCGCAAGGGTGTTGCTGATGTTGGGACGGATCCTGCCTTTTTTCCTGTGCCCGATGCTGCTGTTGGGGAGCGGCTGCTCGCGCAGCTACGACGGCACCGTCGTCATTCCAAGGCCCCTCGATGTCCGGCGGTTCTGGGACAGGCCGCCGCAGCAGGCGCAAGCCGAACAGCCGCAGTTGCTGCAGACCGATGTCTTTCCTGTGGCGCCCGAAACGCCGCAAAGAGCGGCGGCCCGCAGAATCAGCACCCCCGTGGCGCGGAGAAGGCAAATCACCAGGATTTCCAAAGATCCGACGCCGTCATCCGAGCCGGCAAAACCGCTCACCTGCAGGAACGTCAGTCAACCCGGAAAACGGGTCCGCATGGTTTGCGAATAGCCAGCCGGCATTCAAACGGTGGCAGCTAAAAAGATGCGTCCTAAACACGTGCTGCGCACCTGACGCAGCGGTTCGGTCACACGCGCACGCGATCGCCGAAAGCATGTGCTGACCGGTGGGTTTCGGGCTGCGCGATCGGCGTTACCGCCGCCACGTTGAAACCTTATCCCGCCCTCGACGTTAACGGCTATTGCAGCGCCGCGCGTACCTTTGGACGCACAAAACACGTTGTAGCGTTTGGACGCACAAAACACGTTGTAGCGTTTTGATTTGGCTCATGGTCCTGAACCGAAGGCAAGCGGGGCAGAGATTGATCCCGATCTTTCTGGTGATGCGCTGGATGGTCAAAGGAGACGGCACACATGTCGATTCACTTCACGGTCTCGGACCTGACCAGAAATCTGTTTCACTCGCCCAGAAATCTGTTTCACTCGCTGAGACTTGACCATGAGCGCGCGCCGAGACCTCTCAGCCCTGAGCAAAGTCTTTTGCTGGAATGCTACCTGGCCGGCCAGATTCCGGAATCGGCCTGGAGCGACTACGTCTTCGAGGCGCCGGAGTTGGCGCGCCATGTCAATGCGAGACGCGGGCAACACTGATATCTCGTGGACCGGGATTCGGGTCCGATCGCTTGAGATGCTGCCACCCCGATGTTTGAAGGCTTGACACCCGACGACAAGTCAGGCCGCAGTTTCCCGGGGACAATAGCCGTTGAAACAAAAAGGCCGGCACATAGCCGACCTTTCCTTCCACCTCGACTGCGCCAGTACATCCGTGGTCGCGAGTTGGAGGTGAATTGCCGATCACTAGATAGGGATTTGGTTAACGAATCCTTAACCG
>NZ_RZSW01000950.1:0-1404 GCF_003997375.1 Mesorhizobium sp. M5C.F.Ca.IN.020.29.1.1
CTCCAACCGTTGCGGCCGATCGAGGGATCACAAGCCTTGTCGGCACAAGCGACACATCACACTTACGAGTTCCCTTTTTCTCTCTACGACGAATTGATTCACATCACGGCCAACCCAGAGCCGCTGGATCGGACTTGTCGCTACGCGATGCCGCGCACGCCTGAGCCGCCAAGTCTCTCTGACGCTGCGGCATGGGCGTTTTCTCTTGCAAGTCAGCTTCTTGCGCGACGATGATCTCCTAGTTTCGCCACCCTACTGATCGCATATCTGCCGCACCGATGGCATTTCCTCGTCTCATTGATGCGGATCAATGAGCCTGAGGACTGCAAACACTATGATGCAATTCTCGTCAGGCCGAGCCGACTTTGGTGACGCGGGCGCGATGAACCGGGCAAACGCGGATTCGCGAAGCAATGCACCAGTTCGGTGACGACACTTGGCGAGCGGGCCGCTGACCTCCAGCTCTAGCGCCTCCTGGGAGACCTAAAGGTGGAAGGGCGGAGGCGGCGGCACCTGTCGATCAACCCCTTTCGAGGATAAAAGCCATGGCTGAAGCTGCCACCAAACTGCCCATCAAATCAGAGAAAAGCACTGCGCCGGCGCCAGCCGGCAATTGGACAAGTCCGTTCGAAAGCCTGCGTCGCGAAATCGACCGACTGTTCGACGACTTCCATCCTTTCGATTTTCGCCTGCCATCGCCGCGCTCCATATTCGGCCGCGAACTGCCAACGCTGCGCTCCGCAGCTTGGCAGATCGCGCCGGCGATGGATCTTGTCGAAAAAGGCAAGGAGTATGAGATCACGGCCGAGCTGCCCGGTATCGACGAAAGGAATGTCGAGATCAAACTCGCCAACCGCACGCTGACGATCAAGGGTGAGAAGACCGAAGAGAAGGAAGAGAAGGACAACGACTATTACCTGTCCGAGCGCCGTTATGGCTCCTTCCAGCGTTCATTCCAGCTGCCCGAAGGGGTCGACGCCGACAAGATCGATGCGAGCTTCGCCAAGGGCGTTCTGACGGTCAAGCTCCCCAAGACCGCCGAAGCCCAGAAGGCCGAAAAGAAGATCACGGTGAAGGCTGCCTGATTCCGTGATTGTTAGCTGTCAGCGCGTCGGTCCGACGCGCTGACAGGTCCGACCTTGCTGGTGCCGGCGCTCCTCGAAAATGAACCAGTCCGCATACGGATGCGCTCTGGCTTCTGATGTGACGAAAACGCCTTAGCGCTTGGATCAGGTTTGGAATTTCACCAACTTCGCCCAGATTGGACAGCTTGCGTGCCTGAATATCCGCAACTTGGAGCTTTTGTTGTTCCCAACAAGCCTTCGATCAAACGCCGCCGTTCTGGATCGGTCTCATGCGCGAGCAAAACCTGGAAGTGGCTGATATTGGCCTTCGCAATGAAGC
>NZ_RZSW01000951.1:0-1398 GCF_003997375.1 Mesorhizobium sp. M5C.F.Ca.IN.020.29.1.1
GGGTAAATCCGGCGTCAAATGGGACGAAGCCACGCTGACAGCCTATCTTCGCGACCCGAAGGCCATGATCAAAGGTACGAAGATGGCGTTTGCCGGTCTCAAGAAGGACGAGGACCTCGCCAATGTCATTGCCTATCTGAAGCAATTCTCCAAATAACTCGGTTTTTCCGCAGAAATAACCCGGTTCTTCCGCATGAAGTAACCCTGTTCTTCGCCGGAAATAACGCGACTTCGCCGGCCGTTCGAAACTGCGTTCGGCCGGCGCCCGCCTGGTGGTTGGCGCCGGTCAGGCGGCGTCTTGCAGCCTGCGCATCGCGGAAGGCAGGTCGAACAGGTTGTCGCAAACGAGATCGGCGCCAAGCTCTTCAACCGGAATTTGGGTGTAGCCGCCACGCAGCAGAATGATGGGCATGCCGGCGGCGCGCGCGGCAGCCACGTCGGCGCCGCTGTCTCCGACCATCAGCGCGTCACGAGGTTCGACCTGAAGCTGGTCGAGCGCCAGCAGCAGAGCGTCGGGCGCCGGTTTCAGGTATGTCACCGCGTCTCCGCCAACGATCGCGCCAAGGTGTTCCGTCAGCCCAAAATGCAGCAGGATTTCGCGAGCCGCCAACTGCGGCTTGTTGGTCACCACACCCATGGCTATTCCGCTCAAGTGGAAGTGGGTGAGAACCTCCCTGACGCCAGGCATCAACGTCGTCAGGCCGGTGAGATGTCTGCGGTAGATCGGCGCCATGACGCGGTTGGCCTCGTCAAGCGCGCTGCCGAGGAGCGGCGTACCGGAAGCGGTGAAGGCTCGCTCGACCAGTTTCCTGACGCCGCCGCCGATCATGGCCTTGACCTGTTCCAGGCGCAGCGGCGGCAGATCGCGGCCGGCCAGCAACTCGTTGACTGCGGCCCTTATATCAGGCGCCGAATCGACCAGCGTGCCGTCGAGATCGAACAGGATCGCTTTCGACGATCGAAACCGCCTACCCATGCCGACGTTCATGCGGCGTCCTTCCACTTGATCGAGCAGCCGATCGAAGCGATCTGGTCGAGCGGCCCGTCGCCGGTTCGGGCAATTTGCTTCATCGCCTCGAACAGGTCGCGTCTCAACCCGGGCGGTCCGGCGTCGCGTCGCGCCGCGTCCAGCCGGCCGCGATATTGCAGCGTCAACTCGCTGTTGAGCCCGAAGAAATCCGGAGTGCAAACGGCTCCATAGGCACGCGCCACGGTCTGGCGCTCGTCGTGGAGGTAGGGGAAAGTGAAGCCGTTCGTTCTGGCGAAGAGCTTCATGTTGTCAAAGGAATCATCCGGATAGGCGTCGGCATCGTTGGAATTGATCGCGACAAAGCCGATGCCTTCGGGCTTGAGATCGTTGGCATCGCGGACGACGCGTGAAATCACCGCCTTCACATA
>NZ_RZSW01000952.1:0-1395 GCF_003997375.1 Mesorhizobium sp. M5C.F.Ca.IN.020.29.1.1
GGCGCCGACTAAAGCCCTGGTGATGCCGAGGAGGGATTGGCCGCTCAGGACCTACAAAACCGCCACAGACAGTGACAGGCAGTGACGCGGCGCATTTTCAAGGAAGTTATTTTCGATAATAACTTGAACAGCTTGCTTGGAGCGGGTAGCGGGAATCGAACCCGCATATTCAGCTTGGAAGGCTGCTGCTCTACCACTGAGCTATACCCGCGCATTTCGCCCGAAAACCGCTATGCACTTTTCGGTCCGATGCTTTGCGTTTCAGGGCTTCCGGGCCGGCAGTGGTGGAGAGGGTTGGATTTGAACCAACGTAGGCATAGCCAACGGATTTACAGTCCGTCCCCTTTAACCACTCGGGCACCTCTCCAGTCTGCCGCCGGAGCCATGCAACGAGGCATCGACGCGTCGCGACCGCGTGAGCAGCCCTTCGCGAAGCGCCTTATGGCGGCAGCGCCCAAAACTGTCAACCGTAACGTCCCGGCAAAACGCGTTGAATTTCCGGACGGCCCGCCGAGCAGTGTCTCCGGCTGTATCCTTAGACAGACGACACGGCTATAGAACCGGCCATGAGCAACGACAACAAGCCCAAGACCCCGAAAGACACCCACTACGCCAGGCTGCGCCGGGCGCATCGCGACGAGAAGAGCGGCGGCGCGCCGGCGTTCAGGCCGCGCCAGCCGGTGCCGCCAGGAGAGACAGCAGCGGACGGCCTGGTGCGGCTTTACGGCCTGCACACGGTGCGAGCAGCGCTCGACAACCCGCGCCGGCGGATCAAGAAGATGCTGGTAACGCGCAACGCCGCCGAGCGGCTAGCGATCGCCGACCTCGCCGCCCTGCCCTTCAAGACGGAACTGGTCGAGCCAAAAGACATCGACAAAGTCACCGGCTCCGACGCCGTCCATCAAGGCGTGCTGATCGAGGCCGAGCCGCTAAAACCCAAGCGGCTCGATGCGCTCGGCGATACGACGCTGGTGCTGGTGCTCGACCAGGTCACCGACCCGCACAATGTCGGTGCGATCCTGCGCTCGGCGGTCGCGTTCGGCGCCGGCGCGCTGATCACCACGGCGCGCCACAGCCCGCATGAATCCGGCGTGCTGGCGAAATCGGCCTCCGGAGCACTGGAGCATATCGATCAGATCGAGGTTAAAAACCTCGCGGACGCGATCGGGCAATTGCACGAGGCCGGGTTCCAGACCGTCGGCCTCGATTCGGACGGACCGGCGGAACTCGAAAAGAGTTTTTCGGGAGAAAAGATCGCGCTGGTGCTGGGCGCCGAGGGCAAAGGCCTGCGCCAGAAGACCCGCGAAACGGTGACGACGCTCGCCCGGCTCGATATGCCCGGCGCCATCCGCTCGCTCAACGTGTCGAACGCCGCGGCGGTGAGCCTTTATGCAG
>NZ_RZSW01000953.1:0-1394 GCF_003997375.1 Mesorhizobium sp. M5C.F.Ca.IN.020.29.1.1
GGTCTCATCCAACAGGTGCCGCATCCCGCCGCTCCGTCGAGGCCGCCGTGACCGTTGATATCCCAGCCCATATGCATCCCAGCCGGTCGTTCCAGGGGCTGATCCTGACCTTGCATAACTACTGGGCCGACTATGGCTGCGTCGTTCTCCAGCCCTATGACATGGAAGTCGGCGCTGGCACGTTCCACCCGGCGACGACACTGCGCGCGCTCGGGCCAAAGCGCTGGAACGCGGCCTATGTGCAGCCTTCGCGCCGGCCCAAGGACGGGCGCTACGGCGAGAACCCGAACCGGCTGCAGCACTATTACCAATACCAGGTGATCCTGAAGCCGAACCCGCCTAATCTGCAGGAGCTTTATCTCGGCTCGCTGGCGGCGATCGGCGTCGATCCGCTTCTGCATGACATCCGCTTCGTCGAGGACGACTGGGAAAGCCCGACGCTCGGCGCCTGGGGGCTGGGCTGGGAGTGCTGGTGCGACGGCATGGAAGTGTCACAGTTCACCTATTTCCAACAGGTTTGCGGCATCGAATGCGCGCCGGTGGCGGGCGAGCTTACCTACGGGCTGGAACGGCTGGCCATGTATGTACAGGGCGTCGACAATGTCTACGACCTCAACTTCAACGGCCGCGACGGCGCCGACAAGGTGACCTATGGCGACGTCTTCCTACAGGCCGAGCAGGAATATTCGCGGCACAATTTCGAATTCGCCAACACCGCGATGCTGCTTCGGCATTTCGAGGACGCCGAAGCCGAGTGCAAGGCGTTGCTCGAAGCCGGCGCGCCTTTCTCCCCCCTCAAGGGGGAGGGGAACCACCGGATGGTATTCCCCGCCTACGACCAGTGCATCAAGGCCAGCCACGTTTTCAACCTGCTCGACGCGCGCGGCGTGATTTCCGTCACCGAGCGGCAGAGCTACATCTTGCGGGTGCGCAATCTGGCGAAAGCCTGCGGCGAGGCGTTTTTGCTGACGCAGGCAGGTGGGCTGGCGGCTTAGCTCCAGAGACAATTTGCGATTTCGACTGAAGCGCTGATTGGCAGTACGCCTTGGCCGCTGGAACCAGCCATCGTCCGCAGCGCCTGTCTAACGCCAGGCATCGTGAACGTGCCATGAGCCTGCGCCGCGAAACAGGCGCTGAGCGCGAGGATCTGCAGGAATGTCGATGCCGTCTTCATGGTCGTTCAGCCAATAGTCCTCTGCCTGAGCGTTGGTCGCTTCAGCGCTGCGTTCGGTTTGTGGAAATCTGTGATCCAAGGACGGATAGCCCCGCTTCGACCCGACAGGCAGCGGAATATTTTTGGAAATCGTCGGTAAACATGCCGATTGCATGGGGAAGGCTGACAGCAGCCAGCCGAGTTGCTATGCCCTCTTTACCTCCCCCTCGATGGGGGAGGT
>NZ_RZSW01000954.1:0-1387 GCF_003997375.1 Mesorhizobium sp. M5C.F.Ca.IN.020.29.1.1
CACGTCGGCGGCCGTCTTGGCGATGGTGGCGCCGCTCTCGACCAGCACGTCGTGGCCATGCGCGACATATTCGCGGACCGAGCCCGGCGTCAGGCCGACGCGGTATTCGTGGTTCTTGATTTCCCGGGGGCAGCCGACGCGCATCTTCTTCTCCTCCTGATCCGGCCCTTTTGAGGCATGTTCCCTGTTTAGAGATAGTGAACCACGAATCGTCCCGTAAGTGTTTGCGAATGCGCTTGCGCAGAAGGGCACGGCTCGATAATCGTTGCGCAAAATAGCTGGATTGTCGCAGGAATCCCGGAAAATGCCGCTCGACAGGATCGATATCGCCATTCTCGAAACGTTGCAGAAGGATGGGCGGATACCCAACGCGGCGCTTGCCGAGAAAGTCGGCCTGTCGCAGTCGGCCTGCTCGCGGCGACTGGACAACCTGGAGAAATCCGGAACCATCCGCGGCTATCACGCCCGGCTTTCCAATGCCGCTCTTGGCCACCAGATGACGGCGATCGTGCATATATCGCTGTCGGGGCAATTCGAGAAGACGCTGTCGGATTTCGAGGCGGCGATAAAGCGCTGCCCGAATGTCCTGTCCTGCCACCTGATGTCGGGCGAATACGATTATATCCTGCGCATCGCGGCAAAAGACCTCGTCGACTATGAGCGCATCCATAAGGAATGGCTGTCGGCGATGCCGCATGTGACGAAGATCAATTCATCCTTCGCCTTGCGCGAGATCGTCGACCGGACGGCGGTGGGGATGAAGCCGGAACTGGCCTAGGCCTTGAACGCCTCCGTCACCACCCGGTCCATCGGGATGTCATGCGGCTGCGGGTAGATGGTAGCGATGCGCTGCAGTTCGTAGCCGACACCGATGACCAGCGGCTTGAACGGCATCGCCGCCAGTGTGCGGTCGAAGAAGCCACCGCCATAGCCCAGCCGGTACTGTCTCGGATCGATGCCGACGATCGGTGAAATAACGACCTCGGGCAGCACCGGGTCGCCTTCAGCAGGGATCGGAATGTTCCAGACGCCCTTCTCCAGCCGGTCGCCCGGTGCGTAAGCGCGAAAGACAAGAGGCTGGCCTTTCTCGACGACAACAGGCAGTGCGGTCCGGCCGCCGCGCTCATTGACGGAAGCCATCCATGGGCGCAGATCCGGCTCGCCCCGGAACGGCCAGTAGAGGCTGACCATGCGGCCGGCGATGTCGCCGATCAACGTGTCGAGGCTTTCGCCGATGCGCTGCGACATTGCCGCCCGCGCGTCAGCCGAGATAGCGAGGCGCGCCGCAATCAGCCGCTCGCGCTCGGCCTTGCGCCATCGTCTCACGTCGGTCCAATCGGATAGGGGCGTCCGGAATTCCGGGTCGAGCTCATGCATGAAGCAAGGC
>NZ_RZSW01000955.1:0-1378 GCF_003997375.1 Mesorhizobium sp. M5C.F.Ca.IN.020.29.1.1
GTCTCGGCTCGACCGGCCCCGCCTCGACCAATCCAGCCACCGGCAAGCCCTACGGGCTTGACCTGCCGATCATCACCATCCGCGACATGGTGCGGGCGCAGTTGATGCTGGTCGACCATTTCGGCATCGAAAAACTGTTCTCAGTGCTCGGCGGCTCGATGGGCGGCATGCAGGTGCTGCAATGGGCGTCGAGCTATCCGGAGCGCGTTTTCTCAGCGCTGCCGATCGCCACCGGCGCGCGCCATTCCTCGCAGAACATCGCCTTCCATGAGGTCGGCCGGCAAGCGGTGATGGCCGATCCGGACTGGCATGGCGGCAAATATTTCGAGCAGGGCAAGCGCCCAGAAAAGGGACTGGCTGTGGCGCGCATGGCCGCCCACATCACTTATCTGTCGGAGGCGGCCCTGCACCGGAAGTTCGGCCGCAATTTGCAGGACCGTGAAGCGCTCACCTTCGGTTTCGACGCCGACTTCCAGATTGAGAGCTATCTGCGTCATCAGGGCATGACTTTCGTCGACCGCTTCGACGCCAACTCCTATCTCTACATGACCCGGGCGATGGACTATTTCGACCTCGCCGCCGACCATGGCGGCCGACTGGCCGACGCCTTTGCCGGCACCAGGACCCGTTTTTGCCTGGTCTCCTTCACCAGCGACTGGCTGTTCCCGACCGAGGAGAGCCGCTCGGTCGTTCACGCGCTGAACGCGGCCGGCGCCTCGGTGTCCTTCGTCGAGATCGAGACCGATCGCGGCCACGACGCCTTCCTGCTCGACGAGCCGGAGCTGTTCGCGGCCATCAACGGCTTCATCGCCTCGGCGGCCCGCGCCAGGGGGCTCAGCGCATGACCCCTGAAGATTGCAGGCTTTCCGGACCGGCATCATGCGCCAGGCATCAGCGCATGACCCCGAAAAGTTGCAGACTTTTCGGATCCGGATCATGCGCCAGGCAAAAGGCGAGATCATGAGTGTCAACCACGCCCAGCGCGTCGACCTCGAAGTCGTCGCCGATCTCATCCCGCCGCAGTCGCGGGTGCTGGACGTCGGTTCCGGCGATGGCCTGCTGCTCGAATTGCTGCAGGCGACGAAGCAGGTCGACGGCCGCGGGATGGAACTGTCACAGCGCGGCGTCAACGAATGCGTGGCGCGCGGCCTGTCTGTCATCCAGGGCGACGCCGACAAGGACCTCAAATTCTATCCCGACAAGGGTTTCGATTTCGTCGTCCTGTCGCAAACCTTGCAGGCGACCCGCAACCCGAAGCTGGTGCTCGACGAATTGCTCAGGATCGGCAAACACGCCATCGTCTCCTTCCCCAATTTCGGCCACTGGCGGGTGCGCCTTTCGCTGTTCCTCGAAGGGCGGATGCCGGTGACCAAGGACC
>NZ_RZSW01000956.1:0-1370 GCF_003997375.1 Mesorhizobium sp. M5C.F.Ca.IN.020.29.1.1
GAAATAACCCGAGGGCCTCGCCCTCATCGTCGAAGGAGTGTTGGACCACGCGGCCGGTCGTTCCGATCCGGCCCCATCTGCGAACCAGGCAGGTCTGGCCGAACAGCGTTTCCTCGATCGACAGCGCGTAGAAACGGGCCATGTTCCGGCCCGCGTCCCGGCGTTCGATATAGAGGCGATACTGCTGCGCGATCATGGCGAGCAGAATCGCGCAGCCGGAGTCCGGCGTCCAATGATTGGTTTGAATCACCGAACTCGGATCGATTCATTACAGTGATGGGTCGGCGCGAACGTCAGCCGTTCAGCGCGTCCTTGACCGCTTTCGCCGGCGTGAAGGAGAGCTTCTTGGAGGCCGCGATCTTAATCGTGGCGCCGGTCGACGGATTGCGGCCCTCGCGCGCCGGCGTGTCCTTCACCTTGAACTTGCCGAAGCCGGGAATACTGGTCTCGGTACCCGAACGCGCCGCGTCCGAAATCTCCTTGAACACACTTTCGACGATCGCCTTGGCCTGCGCCTTGCTCAGGCTCTGCTCCGCCGCAATCTTGTCAGCGATTTCGGTTGTCGTCGTCATGAGCTGCATATCCTCTGTTGCATCATCCTCGCCTACCTATGGCAATCACAACATGCAACTGGAATTCACGGAGCCGGGGTTCGTCGGCAATCCACTGGAAATAGCCGCGGATACCAATTCCAGGATCTTCCATGCTCTGGCAAGAGGCGGGTGCACACCAGCAGCTTCCGAAATTTTCAGGCGGCATCGCCTCCCACCGGACGCTTGCGCCACCTCAGCGCCTGGAGCTTCTGCCCGCCAGTTCATCATATCCGCCCCTTAGCCCCATAGGGATCGCTAGGCCGCGTCACGATGATCGAAGCACACGCCGATGGTCTGACCAGTTAAGGTCTCGACGATGAAGCCGACGAGTTCCTCGTCTGTATACTCGCAACTGGGGCAGAGCTGCCGAATGTTAGTGAGAACGTCGCGGGTCGAAAGGATGCTCCCGGGCCCTATATTTGGCTAACGCTGTGAAAACAGCCTCAAGGCATCCAAGTTCGCTGAAACCGACTTTTGCTGTTGCTGCATTGTCGCCCCCCTACGCCACAAGCGAGCCGCTACTTTGTCCCGGAAAATGATACGCAAACGGTGGCGCTACGCTACAAGAATTGTGGTCCGACCAGGATTGCTTTTGGGCCGAGCCGGCGGGCAAATAGGTGCTGATTCCTGGAGGGCGAAATCATCGCAAAAACGGAACGTCGAGCGCTAAGATGCGGCGGTTATCAGCGCTGCTGTAGGGTTCCGTCCGCATCGGCGGGCAGTATGCCCCGTCGATGTTCCCAAGCCCCGGTGACCGTGGCTTGAGCACTGTCAAGG
>NZ_RZSW01000957.1:0-1364 GCF_003997375.1 Mesorhizobium sp. M5C.F.Ca.IN.020.29.1.1
GGTCCCGGCCTACACGAGGACGATATGGAGCGCATCTTCGAGGAATTCGAACAGGCCGATGGCACGTCGACCCGCGCGCATGGCGGCGCCGGGCTCGGTCTTGCCATTTCCAAGCGCCTGGTGATCGCCATGGGCGGCACGATTTCGGTTTCGAGCCGGCTCGGCCAAGGCTCCGAGTTCGTCTTCGATATCCCTGCAATATCGGCCACCGAGCCGCCGCAGACCCGCCAGAATGCGCTGTCAGGGCAGCGCGCGGTGATACTGTCGAAGAACGCCATCGAAGCCGACGCCATCGCCCGCACCATCCGTGCCAATGGCGGCATGGTCGAACTGGCCGCGACCGACGCCCAGGCAGCGTCCTTCGCAGAAGGCTGCGACGTGCTTCTGGTCGATGCGGCCATGGAGGAGGGCGACGGCAGGTTGTTAAGGCGCCTTCGCCAGAGCGGCTTTGCCGACTGCGAGGCGATCACGCTGATCGCGCCGACTGACCGCGGCATGCTGGGCGAGTTCCGCGCCAGCGGCTACGCCACCTTCCTGGCAAGGCCGGTGCGTGGCGAGACGCTGTTGCGCGTGCTTTTGACCAGCAACGTACCCGCCCTCACCCAGCCACAGCCGGAAAAGCGCGGCGCACCATCGGTCCGCGCCATTGGCAACCGCCAGCAGGGCCTGTCGGTGTTGATCGCCGAGGATAACGACATCAACGCCATGCTTGCCCGCGCCACGCTTCTGAAGGCCGGGCATCGCGTGAAAGTGGTCGGCGACGGCAAGGCCGCCGTCGAGGCCGTCACTGGCACCGGCCACAACCACCGCTTCGACGTGGTGCTGATGGACCTGCACATGCCTGTCATGGACGGGCTGGACGCCATCGCCGCCATCCGCCGGCATGAGGAGGAAACCGCCGTGGCGCCGGTTCCGATCATGGTGCTGTCGGCGGACAGCCAGGAAAAGACCCGCCACGCAGTGCTTGCCCACGGCGCCAGCGGCTTCGTCACCAAGCCGCTCGACCCCGACGCGCTTGTCGATGCGGTCGAGGGCCAGGTGGCCGCGTGATCCGCCGGCTGTCCTTCCTGGCTCCCGCCGCGTAACATAGCCGGTTGAAGGATTACCCAGCCGACGAAGTATTGCCCGCAGCACCGTATCACGGTACTGTCACAATCCTGTTGCACCTACACCGTATCCCCGTGCCAAGAGGGATGGCTCGAAGGAGAATCACTCGTGCATACAGTTATGCCGGAATGTGACGCTCGGCCGAACGCTAGCGGTGCTTTGCTCACCGGGCGGAACGTCGATGCCGTCACAAAAGGCGAAGCGCTCGGCCGTATCGGCAACCTCGAAGTGCGGCTCGCCCGCAACGAGGCCGAGAT
>NZ_RZSW01000958.1:0-1358 GCF_003997375.1 Mesorhizobium sp. M5C.F.Ca.IN.020.29.1.1
GGGCCGTACCGCATCCCGGGCACCATGCACAGCCTGGCCTGAGTAACGCCCGCCCCGACCGGCGGGTGCCACCCAGCCCAATCACTGAAGTCTTCAGCCGGCGCAGGCCGGCCGCGCGCCGGGATGGCGCGCGCCATGAAAAAGGAGTCGCATCATGACCAGCTTCAATCTTTCCGAATGGGCACTGCGCCACAAGAGCTTCGTCATCTACCTGATGATCGCGGCCGCACTCGCTGGCATCTTCGCCTACACCGGGCTCGGCCGCGAAGAGGATCCGCCCTTCACCATCAAGACCATGGTGGTCAAAACGCTATGGCCGGGCGCAACGACCAGCGACACGGTGGAGCAGATCACCGACCGGATCGAGAAGAAGCTCGAGGAGCTTCCCAACCTCGACTACGTCAAGAGCTACACCAAGCCCGGCGAATCGGTGGTCTTCGTCAACCTGGAGGACACGGTCGCGGCCGAGCAGGTGCAGCCGCTCTGGTACCAGGTGCGCAAGAAGCTCGACGACATCAAGCCGACGATGCCGTCCGGCGTCCAGGGCCCCTTCTACAATGACGAGTTTGGCGACACCTATTCGCTGATCTATGCGCTTACCTCCGACGGCGTCAGCCATCGCGATCTGAAGGATTTAGCGAGCGGCCTGCGCGCCGGGCTGCTGACCGTGCCCGACGTCGCCAAAGTCGAGCTGATCGGCCAGCAGGACGAAAAGATCTATTTGGAATTCTCGACGCAGAAGGTGGCAGCACTCGGGCTCGACGTCGGCACGCTGTCGCAGGTGCTGCAGGCGCAGAACGCGCTGACCCCGAGCGGAACGGTCGACGCCGGCCCCGAGCGCATTGCCATTCGGGTTTCCGGCGAATTCACCTCCGAGGAGAGCCTGAAGGCGATCAACTTCTACGCCAATGGCCATTATTTCAGGCTGGGCGATGTTGCCGAGGTTAAGCGCGCCTATTCCGACCCGCCGCAGCCGATGTTCCGCTTCAACGGCAAGCCGGCTGTCGGCATCGCCATCTCGATGACATCAGGCGGCGACGCGCTGGCGCTCGGCGAGAACGTCAAGGAAAAAATGCACGAGATGGCGGCCGAGCTGCCGCTCGGCGTCGAGCTCGGCCTGGTCGCCGACCAGTCGCATGTGGTGGAAGAATCCGTCGGCGAGTTCACCAAGAGCCTCGGCGAGGCCATCGCCATCGTGCTTGCGGTCAGCTTCCTGGCGCTCGGCTGGCGCCCAGGCATTGTCGTGGCCGTCGCCATCCCGCTGGTGCTCGCCATCACCTTCGTCACCATGGAGTATTTCGGCATCTCGCTGCAGCGCATCTCGCTCGGCGCGCTGATTATCGCGCTCGGCCTTCTGG
>NZ_RZSW01000959.1:0-1345 GCF_003997375.1 Mesorhizobium sp. M5C.F.Ca.IN.020.29.1.1
AATCCGCAGATCACATACCGGCCAGCGGCTTCAGAAATGCCGCTTCAAAGATCTTACAAAAGAACGCACTCGATCAGCTGCACATGTACTCGGAACCTCTTGTATCACGGGCGGCAACCACAGCAGTTCTCGTGAAAATCAACCGAGCTTCATCTTAAGGCGGCGGTTCCCACGCGTATCTCAGCCGCGTCTCTCTGATCATATCTCGTGTTGGGCTGCGCCCGACCGATTGATAGACAAGGCCGGAGCCCTCGACATCGCTTGCAGTAAAGACATTGCGCAAGTCGATGAACATGTTGCCGTCCATAAGTTCAGAGACTTTCTTCAGGTCGAGCGCCCGGTAGCCATTCCATTCAGTGATGAGCACAGTCACACCGGCGCCCCGCACCGCGTCATAGGCCGAATGGCACCAATCGACCCTTGAAAGCACCTTCGCCGCCGCTTCCATCGCCGCCGGGTCGTGCGCTCTGACCGTCAGCCCGGCTTCCTGAAGGACCGCGATGATGTCGAGCGCCGGCGCCTCGCGGATATCGTTCGTATTGGGCTTGAAAGCCACGCCGAGCACGGCGACCGTGGAGACCCCCCCCCTCCTGCGCCGCCTTGACCACACGCGCCGCCATCGCATGCTTGCGTGCCTCGTTGATGGCCACGACTTGTTCGATTAGCCCCTGTGGCGCGTCCCAGCGCCGGCCCGTGGCGGCGAAGGCGCGCGTGTCCTTCGGAAAGCATGAGCCGCCGAAGCCAGGCCCGGCCTGCAGGAATTTCGGGCCGATGCGCTTGTCCATGCCGATCGCGTGCGCCACCTCCTGAACGTTGCCGCCCACCGTCTCGCACAGATCCGCCACTTGGTTGATGAAGGTCACCTTCATGGCGAGGAAGGCGTTGGCTGCATATTTGCTGATCTCGGCGTTTTCGAGCGAGGTCGTGATCATCGGCGTCCCACGCAGGTGAAGTGGCTGGTAAATGCGGCGCATGATCTCGCGCCCGAGCTCGTCCTCCGCTCCCACTACTATCCGGTCCGGCCGCATGAAATCTTCCACCGCCGAGCCCTCGCGCAGGAATTCCGGGTTCGACACCACCGAGAAGGGAACGCCGGTTCTTGCCGTGCGGATATGGTCGCGCATCGCCGCATTGGTGCCCACCACCACCGTCGACTTGATGACGACGACCGTGCCGGGCTTCATCGCCGCGGCGATTTCGTCCCCGGCGGCGAAGATATATTGCAGATCCGCCTCGCCGTCACCGCGCCTGGACGGCGTGCCGACCGCAATGAAGATGACGTCAACAACAGGCACCGTCCCCGCCAAGTCGGTGGTAAAGGACAGCCGCCCCTCGCCCACCTGTC
>NZ_RZSW01000095.1:0-15056 GCF_003997375.1 Mesorhizobium sp. M5C.F.Ca.IN.020.29.1.1
TGGCGGCACGTTGAAGCTCTGCAGCGCCCTGACGTATCGCCCCTATTTTCTGCCGGCCGCCGCTATGCTGATGGGCGGCGGGACCACCAGCGATACAACCTTCACGGCGTGCTCGGAAATCCGCCTCAAGAACACGCTGGAAGTAGCCCTTGTGCTCGATAATTCCGGCTCGATGAATAATCTGGGTTCCGGCACCGGGGCGAAGCGAATAGACCTGCTGAAGACTGCCGCCAAGCAGCTTGTCGATACGCTGGCGCTGCAGGCACAGCAGATGAAGCAGGTCACCAAACCGGTGCAGTTCTCCCTGGTGCCGTTCGCTGCTTCGGTCAATGTCGGTCCCACCCATGACCAGGATAGCTGGATGGACCAGGACGGCATCTCCCCGATCCAACACGAGGATTTCGACTGGACGAAGATGACCCCCGCCAACGATCCGGACAAATACGCTGAGAAGCTCAACGGCGTCTGGTACAAGCGCGGCGCTGGCTGGGGCGACAGCGAGGATCAACCACTGACCCGCTTCAGCCTTTACGCCGACATCACGGTCGAGTCCGGCCGCGAAGAAGTGCCTAACACGAAACAGTATATCTGCGACACCTATAACAAAAAAGGCAACTGCAGCAGCGGCCACTGGACCACTCCGGAATATATCTACACCACCAGTCGCTATGCGAGCTGGCAGGGTTGCGTCGAGGCGAGGCCGCACCCGTATAATAACGACGATACGACGCCGAACACCGCCACGCCTGCCACGCTGTTCGTGCCGATGTTTGCGCCGGACGAGGCTGGCACCCTCTGGCTCGATTTCAACCGCGACGACGCTAACGACGTGACCTATTTGTCCTATGGCTATGGCAACAACTGGTGGGCCGACTGGCCCAATTACACCGACAGCCCAACCGCTTCACAGCGGCAGTCGGACATGCGCAAATATTTCCTGGTCAAGCCTTACGGCTCGCAGTCGGCTGCCTCGGGCGACGGCCCGAATGCGTCCTGCACGACCAACCCGATCACGACGCTCAAAGACGTGAGCCAGCTTGCCCAGAAAGACGAGATCAAGAACGCCATCGACGCCATGGCGCCTAACGGCAACACCAACGTGCCGGAAGGCCTTGCCTGGGGCTGGCGGACGGTGTCGAGCAACGAACCTTTCACCGAGGGCCGGCCGAACACCGAAAGGGGCAACGACAAAGTGGTGATCGTGCTGACTGACGGCGCCAATACCTACAGCGCCGTCAGCGACAGCGGCTATGCCAACAACAGGTCGACCTATGCCGCTTACGGCTACACCGGCCTGACATATCCGGGCTCTGGAAGCGTGACGCGCCTGTTCATGAACACGAGCACGGACATCGGCAAGACCACCTATACCGGCGCCAACTACACCGCCGCTCTGGACGAGCAGATGCAGACCCTTTGCGCCAACGCGAAGAGTTCGAACATTCTCGTCATGACCGTCGCGCTCGACCTGTCGACCACCGATGCCGGCGATAAGAAAGCGCTCGACGCGCTGAGGGCATGCTCGTCGGACTCGCGCTTCCGCATGGATCCCACCGATCCGACCAAACCGGCCAAGCTGTTCTGGAACGCGACCGGGGCGACGCTGTCGGACAATTTCAAGGAAATCGCCAACGAATTGTCGAACCTGCGCATCGTCGGCTGACATGTAAGCGGCGACGCGACGGGCTGGCGCAATGGCTTGCGCTGTCATGCTCTTGCGCGTGGGGACTGGCGAGGGCACATGGGCGCGTTCGCCTGACCGTGCACATCGGATGGAGATCATCGGGAGGTGCGCGCAGTCTTGCCACTGGAGATGCGCCGTGCCTGACGCCGCCAACCATCTCGCCTTCGCGCTGGTCTGCCTCGGCATGGTGCTGACGCCTGGCCCGAATATGATCTATCTGATCTCGCGATCGCTGTCACAGGGGCCGAAAGCCGGCCTGATCTCGCTCGGTGGCGTGGCGTTCGGCTTTGTCTTCTACGTGTTGTCGGCGGCATTCGGCATCACCGCGCTGCTGCTTGCCGTGCCTTACGCCTATGATGCGCTGCGCTTTGCCGGCGCGCTCTACCTTTTGTGGCTTGCCTGGCAAGCAGTGAGGCCAGGCGGACGCTCGCCGTTCCAGGTCCGGGAACTGCCGAAGGACAGGCCGCGCAAATTGTTCGCCATGGGCCTGATGACCAATCTGCTCAACCCGAAGGTGGCGGTGCTTTATCTTTCGCTGCTGCCGCAGTTCATCAGCCCCGACAAGGGCCACGTGCTTTCGCAGCTTCTGGTCGCTCGGCACCACGCAGATTGCGATCAGCCTCACCGTCAACGCGATCATCGCGGTTACGGCCGGCTCGATCGCCGTCTTCCTCGCCGGCCGACCGCTATGGCTGGTGATCCAGCGTTGGATGATGGGCACGGTGCTGACCGCACTGGCCCTGAGATGGCAACCGACGCGCAGCGTTAACTAAGAGCATCGGACCCAGAAGTGGGTACCGGTTTTGGGAGAATCCGATGCTCAAACGAAAAGATAGAGCGGCGGCACCGCCGCCGTAGCCTACATCGGCCGCCGGTCCTGCTGCGCCCGCTCCGGTTCGATCACCCTGCGATAGAGGTGCCACGTCGCATGACCAAGCACGGGCATGACGACGGCGAGCCCGGCAAACAGCGGGATCGAGCCGATGACCAGCAGCACGGCCACCATGAGGCCCCACAGCGCCATCTGCAGCGGATTTGTCATCACCGCCCGTGCCGATGTCTCGATTGCCGAGACCGCGCCGACATCGCGGTCGAGCAGCAGCGGGAAAGCGACGACGGTCGTCGCCAGCACGATCGCGGCGAAGACGAAGCCAGCCGAATTGCCGAGTAGGATCAGCATCCAGCCTTTGGGCGTTGTCAGCACCTCGCGCAAAAAGCCGCCGATCGAGGCGGGCGGCTGATTGCCGAACAGGCCGATGTAGATCGATTGCGCGGTGTACAGCCAGAGCAGGAACAGTGCCACCAGCATGACGCCGATGACTGCGATCGCCGGCAGCGCCGGCGAGTGGCGCACGTCGAGCGCGTGCCACCAGGACGTGTCCATGCCGAGCTCGCGGCGGCGGCTGATCTCGTAGAGGCCGATCGCGGCGAAGGGTCCAAGCAGGGCGAAGCCGGACATCAGCGGATAAAGGAGCTGGATGGCGTTGGAGCCGGATGTCGTCCACTGCGCCAGGATCAATCCGACCACCGGATAGATCAGGCACAAGAACACGTAATGCGATGGCTTTGCCCAGAAATCCTCGACGCCGAGCCGCAGCACATCCATCAGGTCTGCCGTGGTGATGCGGCGCACCCTGGGCTGCACGTGCATTCCACGCGCGTCCGACATGACATGAAAGCTGGCCATAACCATTCTCCCGTGTGTCGGGGCGGCCACCGCCGGGATGGCCGCCCGTAGCTGCCATTTCAAAAGCGATGGCATGATAGCCGAATTCGATGTGCTTGTCGCGAATCGGGTGGTGTCGGGGCAAGCGCCGCGCGGCACAGGGCGCGTCCGTGCCGCGCGGCTGGCGTGTGCCAGTGGTGAAAGTCTGACACTTGGTACCGGTGGATGGCAAGAAACCGCCCATAGCCGGGTGCAATGGCTTTTCCAGACTACAACAGTATAGTGCTCGAAACTAGCGGGGTGGTGCGATGTCGACCATACTTGTGACTGGGGCAACGGGTGGGATCGGGAAGGCAATTTGCGAACGGCTTGCGGCCGGTGGCGCGCGGCTGATGGTGGCGGCCCGCAATCAGGTGCGGCTTGAGTCGCTGGTTTCGACCTTGCCTGCACCAGCCGACGGTTCGCATGAAGCTATACCTGTTGATATGGCATCGGAAGCCGCGTTGGGCGAGTTTGATCGACACCTCGCCACGTCGGGCCTCAAGCTTGATGGGGTCGTTCTTATGCCGCCCCAACCGCATTCGTCCGCTGACCCTATGCCCGAGCCGGAGGTCTGGCGAACGCTGTTTCAGACAAGCTTCGTTGGGCCGTTGTCCCTGTTGAAGTCGGCAATCGCTCGGATGGAACCGGCCCCTGAAGCAGGCCGACGCTGCAAGGTCGTAATCATTTCCGGCATTTCTTCGGCTCAGGTTCTTAGCCACTACGCCACCGCCAACGTCATCCGCACCGCTTGGCTTGGAGAAGCGAAGACGCTTGCCTTTGCGCTAGGCGAAAGAGGTATTCATGTGAACACTCTTTCACTCGGTGGCACGCTGTCGCCCTGGTATCGGGATGCAATTGGCAGGCGAGCGCAGGACGCCGGCGTGACGTTTGAAGAAAGGATTGCGGTCGAGACCGACAACATTCCACTCAAAAAGTATGGGACGCCGTCTGAAGTTGCCGTCGTCGTCGAGGGCTTGTTGTCGCCCCTCACTGATCACATGACAGGCCTGAACATTCTACACGATGGCGGATTCACTCGGGCTTATTGAGGACGCCCTGGGCGCGATTGCGGGGCTGACCTTCCATCTTGTCCGTGATTGCCTGATTGGCGGTCTTTCAGCCTGAGCTGCCCCACACGTCGGGTACCAAGTGTCAGGCTTTTACCACTAGTCTAGGCACCAATTCGGTCAATCACCTCGGCCAGCGGAATGTGGCCAAGGCAGACACCTGAACCCGCCGGCTTTTCGCCATCCTCGATGGCCTGCGCATACCGCACGTCCGGATCGCTTTCGATCCGGCGGCGCAACGCCGCCAGCTTGGGGTAGGCGGCGCTGTCGACCGCCTTGTGGAACTCCGCCCAGCGTGCCACGCCAATCAGCGTGGTATCCGCCAGCGTCAGGCGATCGCCGACCAGAAAGTCCGTGTCGACGATCATCGCCTCAAGCCGGTCATGGCGTTCGGCAACGGCCTTGCGGCCAAAGTCGCGCAAGGTCGCCAGCAGGACCGGCTCGGCCGATTCCATTTCATATGCAGCCCAGAGCGGGGTGAAAGCGGCGGTGAAACCGGTGTTCACGAAAGCCATCAGCTGATGCATCCGGTCCGCTTCCGGCGAGCGAGGATCGAAGCTGATGCGACGTTGCGTGTCGCGGGCTTCGAGCCAAGCGGCAATCGCCATGGTCTCGGTGAGCACTCTGCCTTCGTCCGTGATCAACACCGGCGTTTCCTGACGGCCGTTGATGCTGGCATAGGCGTCGTTCTTCATTTCGGTGAGCATGTCGACGCGACACAGGCGGTAAGGCTGTCCGAGGCGTTCAAAAGCAGCGACAAGCCCCATCGAACTTCCCGCCGGGACGCCGTAAAGGAGGATAGGTTCCATTTCTTTGTCTCTTCCATGTTAGGGATCACGCTGCGCAGCGAAGCTTGACCCTAAACGCTGGTCGTCCCATGTAAATTACGCACTATTCTGTAACCAGGGACCCGCCATGAAAGATGTCGTCTCACGCTGCCCGATCGAAGAGACCATGCGCGTGCTCAGCGGTCGCTGGCCCACCTTGCTGCTCTACTATCTCAAGGACGGGACCAAGCGCTTCAGCGATCTGAGGCGTGACAACCCGACCGTGTCGCACCGCATTCTGGCGCTGGAACTGCGCAAGCTGGAAGAAGCCGGGATTGTGCGGCGAACTGCGCATGCCGGCTATCCGCTACGCGTCGACTATGACCTCACGGCGCCCGGCCTCAAGCTTGTGCCGCTCATCGACGCCCTGGGCGACTGGTGGGAAGATACCGAGGACGATCGGGCCGGCCAGATTTCATCGACGCCGGAAACCAGGCTCGTCAAGGCGGCCTGACCAGTGGTGAAAACCTGATGCCTGCTACCCGAGGCTGGACACCGCTTTGCGTGGGATTTGCCGTCCGGGCTAATGCCGCAATGCCGGGTAGCGCCAGAAGCCGTTATTGCCGAGCAGATACTCTAACGTCGCGTTCTGGGCCGCAAGCGGACCTGCGGCTTCGAGGCTCGGAATGTCAGAAGCGGACATTTTGGTGCCCTGCGTGCATCGACGTGAACTGACCCCTCTCGGACCTTCCCTAAATGCAAGATGACGAGCAGGTATTCTGACCCCCAACCCTACCCTTGACAGCCAAGTGCAATATGCGCCAGCTGCGTCTTCGGTCGTTACAAGCCGTTGACGCGATATGAATCAGCGTTGTTGGGCGGTAGCCTAAGGATTGAAGCCGATATGCGCTTCGCTGAAATGCCTAATGCGACTCCTCATGATCTTCCGGCCCCGTCGAGCGACACTGCCAAAGCCGGTGACGCCGAGGTGATGAGGGCAGGCTAGATCAGTGCAGCAGATCCGCCCGGCGACTTTTCTTTTTGCGGCACGAGCCCTGCGCGACATGGGCGACGGCTTCGTGGCAATTCTGTTGCCGGTCTATCTCTTGGCATTAGGCTTCGCGCCTCTGCAGGTCGGCATCATAGCAACCGCATCGCTGCTCGGTTCAGCGCTCATGACCATCGCCGCCGGACTCCTTGGTGCCCGACACGATCACCGCCAACTCCTGCTTGCCGCCGCCAGTCTGATGGTCGCCACAGGTCTGGCCCTTGCTGTGGTCCACGACTACGCGCTGCTTTTGGTGATCGCCTTCGCAGGCACCATCAACCCGTCGGCCGGCAGCGTCAGCGTATTCGTGCCTTTAGAGCATGCCGTGCTCACGCGCGAAGTGACTGATGCCGCCCGGACCAAAATGTTCGCGCGTTACAGCCTGGTGGGTGCGCTCGCAGGCGCGGTTGGCGCGCTTGCTTCGGCGACACCTGATCTTCTGGCTCCAGCCGCCTTCGACCAACTCACCGGCATCAAGGCGATGTTCGTGCTCTATGCATTTCTGGGCCTGCTCGGCGGCCTTCTCTACGCGCGGATCCCGCAGCGCCGTCCAGCGTCGGACTCCGGCACCGCGTCCGCGCTCGGCCCCTCGCGCAATATTGTGTTCAAGCTCGCGGCCCTTTTTAGCCTTGATGCCTTCGCCGGCGGCTTCGTCGTCCAGTCGCTGCTTGCCCTGTGGCTTTTCGAAACATTCGACCTGTCGCTCTCGGAAGCGGGCTTTTTCTTCTTCTGGTCCGGGGTACTTTCGGCGTTCTCATTCCCCGTTGCTGCTTGGCTGTCCCGGCACATCGGGCTCATCAACACGATGGTGTTCACTCACATTCCGTCCAGCATTGCTCTGATGTTGGCGGCGCTTGCGCCCACGCTGCCTCTGGCACTCGCCCTGCTGTTGATCCGCGCTGCGCTTTCGCAGATGGACGTCCCGACGCGATCGTCTTACGTCATGGCCGTCGTCACGGAGGCAGAGCGGGCAACGGCCGCGAGCTTCACATCTGTCCCGCGCAGCCTAGCCGCCGCAGCCAGTCCCGCCTTGGCGGGGGCTATGTTCGCTGCCTCGTTCCGGGCATGGCCCCTCCTGATCTGCGGTGCCCTAAAGATCATTTATGACCTGCTGCTGCTGATGCAATTCCGGCACCTCAAGCCGCCAGAGGAACGGTGATACAGTGTTGTCGGTTGGGGGTGTGTTATACCAGGACGGCTCGACTGATCAGGCCGGGCCGCGGCCTTGTAAAAATGGCACCAGCCGATCAGGGCTGATTTCATCCGCGACAATCTCGCATGCATTCGGCTCCCGGAAATGGGTGCACCCGGCGAAGAACGGGTGTTGTCATGCATGAAAGCCCCGCCAGCTCGCACTATTGCCCTGCAGATACCGGATCAGCGAATTGTCCCCGCGATACATCCATGCACGAGCCCGATCAACGGAGCCCTTATAGTCTGTCATCCAGGCTTGTCTGCCGCGACGCGGGCGGGCGTGAGGAAGTTCACCTCAAATTGCTCTTCGGAAACAGCACGCGATCGGGTTTTGCATTCATTCGCGCCAGCATTTCCTTGATCAAGCGTGTTTTGGTGCGGCCCGCTTCCTTCGGCGGCACGAGGTAACGCACGATGGCCTCGAGCCAGGTGTTTTCACTGACGCGAAAATGAACCACGGGATGCTCCTTCACTTCGAGTTCGTCCACCGGCGTTTGCGACAGGATGTGCTTATAGACCTTCACCTTCTGGCTCATGATGTCGCCGATCTGCTCGTCAACGACCTCTCTCATGGTTTTCGCTACGAATTCCAGATCGCTTTCATAAGCGAGCTGGAACTTGATTTCGTTCCAGACATAGGGAAACAGCGGCCAGGAATAGTTGAAGACCGGCGTGTCAAACACGGTGGAGTTCGGAAACTTAATGACGCGTCCGCTTGGATGATCGGTCCAAAGATGTTCGCCGCCGAATTCCCATAACGTCGTGTCTAGATAGCTGACATCAATGACATCGCCATGGGCATCGCCGATGCGAATGCGGTCGCCAACGCGATAAGGCGCCCTGGCCAGAATATAAATCCAGGCGATGAAACTGGAGATCGGCATTTGCAGCGCAAAGCCGAGAATCAGTGAAATCAGGCCGAGTGAAACAACCGCAGCGTACCAGTTCACAAATAAGACCGAAATGGCCACGAAGACGATGGCGACGACGACGACCAATCGAAAAATACGTTGCAGGTTGAAACGCGAAACACGATTGGGAATTCGGCCAATGAGAAAGACTTCGATAACATTGGCAACGGTCAGCATAACGAAAATGAGAAGGCCGCCCCTGACGTAGTTCAGCACGCGAACGCGCAAAGGCGCATCAAGCCATTCTAAGCGCCAATTGATCAGGACTTGGATGCCAAAAAGCAGCAAGGCGGCGGCAGCGAAACCAACCGTCCACCAGACATCTTGCTTGCGAAGCCTGAAGCAGAATTTTTCCTCGGGCTTTTTCGCCTTCTGTTCCAAAGTTTCTGGATCAGCAGTCTGTTGCGCGGCCCGTTCGAGTCGGGAAAGGTTCTCCTGTTCCTTGGCGCGCGGTTCCATGGGTTCACCTCCCGATGTGGCCATCAACACCCAGCCAGTGCCTTCTCGTTCCTCGACGGCGGCATTCCGGCAAACGACCCGATATCAGTCGCTGACCGGTTCCTTGCCGGTCCCCGAAAGCTGGCCTTCATTCCGGCGGCCCCGTCCTTGGTGAAATAGGGCGGCAAGCAGAAAGATGCGACGGCGCCGCCATATTCGGCAAATGCCTTATAGCCCGATCCGAAATTAAGCTGAGTTTGGTATCAGCAGCTCCCGATAGCTCACCGGTAGCGATCTCGAGCGTTATCGAGCGGCCGTTGCTTCGAATTCGCTCTTCCGGCGGGATCACGCCGGCGGATGCCGCCAATCCATTGGATTGCACGGTATTGACTCGAGCCCATCACAACGACTGAGCGAACGGCGGGATTCGGGATCGAGCTGAGCGTCGACGAACGGCAGAGATTAGGCGGATAGTGTTGATTTAGTCGGCGTTGATCGGCTGGCGGTGTCGTGATTCCATCCATCTGTTGATTCCGGAGGGAATGGGACGATGATGGGATCGCAGGTGGCACCGGCGCAGTTGTTCTACGATTTCTGTCTCGACGATCATGTCCCTGATGACCACCTCCTTCGAAGGGTCGACCAGTTCCTCGATCTGGAGAGCGTCCGCTCGGAACTGAAGCCGTTCTAAAGCACGATCGGCCGTCCCTCGATCGCTCCCGAGTTGATGATGCGGATGTTGCTCGTTGGATACTGCATGGGCATTCGGTCCGAGCGACGGCTCTGCGAGGAGGTCCACCTTAATCTCGCCTATCGATGGTTTTGCCGTTTGGGATTGGACGGCAAGGTTCCTGACCATTCTACCTTCTCGCGCAACCGCCATGGCCGGTTCCGGCAGAGCGACATCCTGCGACACCTCTTCGAGACAGTCGTGGAACGCTGCCTGAGCGAAGGCCTGGTAGGTGGCGAAGGGTTGCGGTGGACGCCAGCCTATCGCAGCCGATGCCAACAAACAGCGCTCCATTCCGGGCGACGAGTGGCGCGCCGCCGATCTTGGCGCTGGGGCCGGTCGAGCGGTGCGAGAGTATCTCGCAACCCTGGATGACGCCGCTTTCGGGGCGGCCAGTGAGGTCACACCGAAGTTCATCTCACCCTCCGATCTGGCGGCACAGTGGACCGGAGCGCACAAGGGTCATGCCTTCTTTGCTTACGCCACCAATTATCTGATCGATACCGACCATGGCGTCATCCTGGACGTCGAAGCCACCCGCGCGATCCGGCAGGCCGAAGTGGGAGCGGCGCGCACCATGATTGAAAGCCGCCGCCAAACGAAACACTGCAGGTAGTGAGATCCGAAAACTGCGGCAAATCTGGCCGGATTGATCCGACCAAGAGCCATGCTGCCGTCCCGGCAACGACTAAATCAACAATATCAGGCGCAAAGCGGCCATCCGCAGTCTGACAGACATAAGTCGCCTTCGGTGCAAGAGCAGCCGTACTCTCGACGCCCCCCTACCGATCCTCGATAATCCGCAAATAAGCCGCCGTCACAAACAGCACGATCAGCCCAAACAGAATCCGCCGCGCGCCTTCGGGCATTTGCAGGATGGTCAGCAGTGTCGTCAGAACGGTGAGGATCAGCGCCCCGATGATGGTGCCGGTGTAGCCGCCGCGGCCGCCGAAGATCGAGGTGCCGCCGATCACGGCGGCGGCCACCGAAGGCAGCACCAGCGGTTCGGCCAGCGACAGCGACGGCGCCTTGATCAGGCCGATATAGAGCAGCCCGGTAACGCCGGCGAGCACGCTCGAGATGACGTAGAGCGCTGTGATGACTTGCCAGTAGCGGACGCCGGACAGGCGTGCTGCTCCTTCATTGTCGCCGACTGCGTAAAGCAGGCGGCCAAAGCCGGTGCGGCGCAAGGTGAAGACGATGAGGACGGCGATGGGCACGAACAACAGCAGCGCATTGGGCACGCCATAGGTGAGGCCGGTGCCGAGCCAGGCCAGGAAGGGCGGGATCTTGGCGCCCGAAGCGATCACGGTGCGCTGATAGACCTGCAGGCAGCCGGTGCCGATCAGGCTGGTGCCGAGCGTCATGATCAGTGGGTGCACGCGAAAGACGCCGACACCGATGCCGTTGACCAGGCCGATCAGCACCGCCGGCACCAATGCGATGAGGATCGCCACCGCCGGGTCGTGATTGACGACCTGCGTCGCCATGATGAAGGCGCTCATCGTCGCTACCGTACCGACCGACAGGTCGATGCCGCCGGTCAGCATGGTCATGGTCTGGCAGCCGGCAAGAATCGCCAGCGGGATGGCGAACTTCACGGTGTTGGCGAGCCACCGCTCATTGACGATGCCGGGACGCAGGATCTGCAGGATCACCACCAGCATGACCAGCAGGATGATCAGCGGGATCAGCGGCCGGTCGGCCATGAACCGCTTGAGGCGGCGGCCGAAGGGTACGGGTTGAGAGACCGTGGCGGCATTGCTCATGATGGGCGGCTCCGCATTGTGATGAAGGCGCCGAACATGACGACGGCGACCATGATCGCGCCCTCGATGATCGCGGTGACGTTGGGATCGATGGCCAGCAGCGTCAGGTCGGTGCGTACCAGCCGCAGCACGAAGACCGCGACGATCGGGCCGAGCAATCCGCCCTTGCCGCCGCCAAGTGCGACGCCTCCGAGCACGACCGCCGCCACGCTGGCAAGAAGATAAGGGCCGGGAATGGGGGCGCCGATGCCTGTGCTCATGGTCAGCGCCAGCCCGCCCATGGCAGCGAAAAGCCCCGACAGAGCATAGGCGATGATCCTGGTGCGCGCGACAGGCACGCCGCTGCGAAATGCCGCGAGCTCGCTGCTGCCGATGGCGTAGATCGAAAGGCCGAGTTTTGAGCGCTTGAGCGGTATCCAGATGGTGCAGAGGCAGACGACCAGCAGCACCAGCGCCTTCGGTATCCAGGCAGAAATCCCGGGCAGCCCCGGGATCGGGACTGTCCCGACGATGGTCGCCCTCAGCCATTCGGCCACCGCGCCGCCGGGCGCACCGAGGACCAGCAGCGCCGCGCCCTGCAGGACGAAGAGGGTGGCCAGCGTGACGACGATGTCGGGCACGCGGGTGACGACGATCAGCATGCCGTTGACGGCGCCCAGCACCAGTCCCATGGCCAGCACGAACGGCACGACGAAAAGCGCGTATTCCTCGCTGGCGCCATCCATCATCGATGCAGCGGTGACGCTGGTCAGCGCCATCATGGCGCCGACGGAAAGATCGATGCCGCCGGCGATGACGACAATCGTCTGGGCGGCGACGGCAAAGGCGTAAGGCAGCACCGCGCGCACCAGCGAGCCGAAATCGCCGCTGCCATAGCCCGGTTGGATGAGCCTGGTGATCACAAACAGGACCACGAACAGGACAAGCAGGCCGGCGACCCAGCCCTGACGGCGGACGAGGCGGGTCAAGGTTTCGCCACCGGGCTCGAGTGGATATCGGCAAGGATGCCGACGTCCTCCTTGGCGCCGCGCGGCAAGCCATAGGCGGCGCGCATCAGTGCCGGCTCGTCGGCGAGTTCGACGGGGAAGACATCGACGACGCGCCCCCCAAAGATGACGATGACGCGATCGCAGACACGCTGCACCTCCTCGAGCTCGGATGTATAGAACAGCACCGACTTGCCCTGGTCGGCGAGTTCGCGCAGCAGCTTGTAGATCTCCTGCTTGGTGCCGACATCGATGCCGCGCGTCGGGTCGAAGCAGAGGATGGTCTGTGCTTCGGCGGCGATCCAGCGGGCGATCGTCACCTTCTGCTGGTTGCCGCCGGACAAACGCTGCACCTCGCGCTGGGCGCGCGTGTCGATCTGCAGCCGCTCGATCGCACTGACGACCCTGGAGCGTTCCTGCGCCATGTTGATCGGTCCCCAGTTGCGCAAGGCGGCGCTGAAGGGGAGCGCGATGTTTTCGCGCACCGAGCGCTGCATGGTCAGGGCTTCGGTGCGGTCGCCGGGGACATAGGCGATGCCGGCGCGGATCGCATCGGCCGGATGCGCGAATTTCACCGGCTTCCCGTCCACTTCGATGGTGCCGCCGGACGGGCGGATGGAGCCGGCCAACGCGGCGAAGAGCTCGTCCTGGCCTTGCCCCTCGAGCGCGACGATGCCCGCGACCTCGCCGTTGGCCAGATCAAACGAGACGTCGTTGAGCTTGGTGCCGACACGAAGGTTCGCCACGCCGAGGCGCGGGCGGCTATCCCCAGGCGAAGCGGCCTGGCTCGCCTGGCGCGCCGCCACGCGTGTTTTCTCGATCCTGGCGCCGAGCATCATCTCGACGATGCGCTCCTCGACGCCCGGCTCGATGTCGACGACGCCGACGGTCTCGCCGTCGCGAAGCACTGTGGCGCGGTCGCACAGCGCCGATATCTCGACAAAGCGGTGGGAAATGAAGATCACCGAACGGCCGCTGTCGCCCTGGCTGCGCACGACTTCGAGCACCTTTTCGGCCAGGTTTGCCGGCAGTGCCGCGGTCATCTCGTCGAGCAGCAAAACGTCGGGCTCGACCGCCAAAGCCCGCGCCAGATCGAGCACGCGCAGCACGGCAAGCGGGATGTCGCGCGCAGTCTCGCGGATGTCGAGGTCGGGAATGCCGAGTTCGCGCACCCAGGCGCGGAACGGCTCGACCGGCGTGTCGGTCAGGCGAAGGTTGGAGGCGACGTCGAGATCGGGGATGAGCGACGGTTCCTGATAGACGGGAAGCAGGCCGGCGCGGCGCGCATCGGCGGGCGAGCGCACGTCGCGGGTTTCGCCGCGGATCAGGATGTGCCCGGCATCGGCGCGGATGGCGCCGGTCAGGATCTTGACGAGCGTCGATTTGCCGGCGCCATTGGCGCCCATCAGGGCGTGAACCTCACCCGGCAGGACTGACAGCGACGCGTTGCGCAGCGCCACCACGGCGCCGTAGGTCTTCACGACGCCGGTGGCGTCCAGGAGGGGGTTGGTGGTCAAAATCGCGTTGCTCTCGATTTATGCGGCTCAAATCACTCGCGCTGGCGCCGCCCCTCACCTGCCTGCCAGCATCCTCTCCCCGTATAGAGACGGGGAGAGGACGATGTCATCGCCGGTTTCGCCAATCATCACCGTCGCAGGAAGAGCGCCGGAGTTGCGGCCGGCCCCCTTCTCCCCGTCACTATACGGGGAGAAGTGCCCGGTAGGGCGATAAGGGGCGGCGCCAACCTCGGCAATTGACCGTCTCCGCACAAGTTGGAAACGGTTATGGTCTGCAGCGAAAGCCCATATTTACTCGCCCGGGCCCTTGCAGGCGATGATCTGGTCCTTGGTGTAGGTGGTCCACTCCGGAATGGAGATCGAGACCGGCCATTCCGGGCTTAGCGACGGATCGGCTACGCTCTTCAGCTTGGCCTTGCCCTCCTCGGTGGCGTTCTGCCAGAGCTGCGGCTCGACCAGCACGGTCTGCTCCGCCGGCTTCTTGCCGTTCAGGATCTGCAGAGCCAGCGTCACGCCGGCACCGCCGATCGAACCGGGATTGGTCACCGCCGCGCCGACAAGGCCTTCGACCGAGTTCAGCTGGCCGACGAAGCCGGCATTGTCGGCGCCGACCACCGGCACCAGCGGCGTCTGCGACTCGACCAGCGCATCGACGATCACATTGTCGATGCCCGAGGTCCAGATGCCGTTGAACGGCGATCCGGTGGCGATGAAATCGAGGATCTGCTGCTTGCCCTGATCCTGCTGCCAGCCGGTGAAGACCTCATGCACGACCTTCACATCGGGGAATTCGGCAAGCGCCTTCTTAAAACCCTTGTCGCGATCGCTGTCGGCCGAGGCGCCGGCGGCACCGCGCATATAGACGACGTCGCCCTTGCCGCCGATCTGCTGGAACAGCCATTTGGCGCCGAGATAGGCGTACTGCTCCTGGTTGTTGGAGATGATATAGGCCGAGGGTTCGGTGACCGCCTGGTCGACGGCGACGACGACGATACCGGCCTTGGTGGCTTCTTCGAGGGCTGACTTGATGCCGGCCGGATCGGCCGGGTTGACGACGATGGCGTTGACCTTGGCGCTGATCAGGTTGCGGATGTCCTCGAGCTGGCCGGCGGCGTCGGTGTTGCGATGGGCGATGTTCAGTTTCGTGACTTCGCCGGAGGCGAGCGCCTGCGCTTTGATGGCGCAGATCATTTCCTCGCGCCAGCCATTGCCTTGCACCGTGTTGGAAACGCCGATC